>JBFZFE010000216.1:0-4525 GCA_041306525.1 Verrucomicrobiota bacterium
CCCGGCCCGATGGTCAGGTTTTGTTGCCAGGCCGCGCGCGGGGCCTGCGCGACCACGGCAAATCCAGTTTGCGCACGCGCGGGGGACGACGACGCCAGCAGGCAAACACCGGCCAACGCCGCCGTGCCAGCCCAGCGCGCAAAACGTTGTTGAACCGACCGCGTGGACGCCCGATTCAGGACCGCTCCCGCCAGATGACAACGCGCGTGGCGCAGCGTCGCCAACTGCTTCTTCGTCTCGACCGCATTGGCGCGTCGCGAATCCGCAATCCAGACGATGTTCGGCAGCGTCTCGGCCAACATCACCGTATCGGGAGCCGACGCGGCCGGTAACTCCACGAAGATCGCGACGTTCTGAATCAACTGCCAATCGTGCAACGCCTCGCGCCAACGCCGGTAACGGTCCGCATCCCACGCCCCGTCGCGCAGTGACACGGCCACCGAGGTGAAGGCGTTCGGATCGGCGCGCAGCAAAATCTCCGTGATGCGTCCCGGCACGGCGAGCACGTCGCCCGGCAAGTTCTCCTTGCTGCCGTTGTTGCCATGTGGCCGGACAGCGACGTTCAGGACGCGCCGTCCATCGCGACAAGCGGCCTGCGTCAGCAGGTTCAGAATCGTCGTGCGCCCTTCCCCGTCGGTTGACGAGGTGAAGCCGCACACCAGGTTCTGGTCGCTGCCGGCGGCGAGCCGGTCGGCCATCGCCTTCCACGTGGAGAACGCCCACCGCGTTCGCGCCGCCTCGTTCATCCGCTTGATGTTCCCCAGCGCCGCCAGCACCGGCAACCGCGAGGCGCGCTCGACGTCACCGGCCGTCTTCAACCGCGTATCGAGTACTTCGCCCCCCAGACACAGCAACGCCACCAGCGCCATGCCCATGAAAGCGCTGAACAGCGCCAGCAAGATGATCTTCGGCGCGGCGGCGTGGACTTGGACTTGTTGTGCCGTTGCCGGCGAGAACAAATGGTAGTTGCTGTCAGCGCCGACCACTGCCTGCGCATCCAACGCAGCAATGCGCGCGCGCTGCTGCTGCACGGCGGGATGGACGTCGGTGTAGCGCGCCAGCAACGTCGCCAGCTCGGTCTGCAAACGGTTGCGTTCCGCCGCGATCTTCTCGCGGGCCTGCATCCGCTGGTTCAACAGCACGCCTTCGGTGGCGCTGAGGTTGGCCAACTCGACCGCAAACTCACGCTCCGGGCGCGTCACGGCGACCAAGACCGTCTGGTCTTCCCGGTCGACGTTGACCTGCGAACTCGCCGCCAACTCCGTGGGCGTGATCGGCTGCGTCGCACGCTGGCTGACGGCGCGCAACAACTCGGGCGAAGACACCATGCTGGCAAACGACTGGGCCGGTAACTCGCGCGGCCGGTATTCGCCGGCCGCGGTCGGATCGACGCGCACCAGTTGCGCGGTCGCGGTGTAACTGGTCTGCCATAATTGTTGGCCGCCGAAATAGCCGGCAATGCCCAGCAGCAGGCCGGTGAGAAGGATGACCGGCCAACGCCGCACCACGGCGTCCACAAATGGCCACGCGTCCATCGCCGGGGGAGCCGGCAACATCGCATCGGCGTGGGTGGGTGCCGGCATGGGGCCGCCGGATTCCGGCACTGGCGCGGGTACGACGGCGGGCGCCCGGTAGGTTTCGTTCTGACCCTGGCTTTGGTTCTTCGCGCGCAGGGCGCTGATGTTGAGTTCGGATTTGGGGTTGATGCTCATTCCAAGGCCCTCGTGCGTTGACGTTCCAGGTCACCGACCACCGCCTCGACGGCTTCGCGAGTGACGCGGCCGCCGCCGCCGAGCCAGGCGTGTTCGAGCGCGAATTTGGCGAGCCGGTTGAGGGAACGCGGGACACCGCGCGCGGCTTCACCCGCCCGCGCCGCGGCATCGCCGTCGAAGAGTTCGCCACTGGGGTGACCGGCCACGCGGAGCCGGTGACTCAGGTACGCGCCGACGTCGGCGACCGGCAGCGGGCCGAGATGGAAACGCAGGCTGATGCGTTGATCAATCGGCGGCAGTTGCGCGACGCGACGGCGGAGTTCGGGTTGACCGAGGAGGATGAGCGTGACGCAGGTCTGGCCGTTGCCGTTGAAATTGGTGAGCAGCTTCAGCTCGTTCATCGTGGCGGCGGACATCTCCTGCGCTTCGTCGAAAACCAGGACAAGGTGGCGTCCTTCGCCGTGCATTCTCGTCACCGCGGCGCGGAGTTGCTCGTAGAGGCTGAACTTGCTGGGGCGCGCCGTTTTGGGCGGATCGTCGATGGAGCGCAGGACCGATTGCAGCAGTTCCTTGAAGGTGAAATTGGAGTTCTCCTGCACGACCACGGTGAAGCGTCCGGGATCGAGGTTGTTGATGAACACCGCCCGGGTCAGCGTTTTGCCGCAACCGACCTCGCCGGTCAGCAGGCCGATGTTCATGGTCTGTTCCTCGACCAGGAAATACATGCGGTTCAAGGCTTCCTCGTGTTCGCGGCTCTGAAAATAGAACCGCGTATCCCACGTCGCCTCGAACGGACGTTGCTGCAGGTTCCAGTGCGTCAGTAAATCCATGATTTCACACCCCGGCAGCGTACGCGCGCCGCCTCAGCCGCTGTAGTAGGTCATCACCCCAAACGTTTTGCCGCCTGCGCGGCACGCGCATAGACCTCGAGCGTTGCCGCGGCGGCGGCGCCCCAGTTGAACGCGCGGGCGCGCAGGACGCCGGTTTGTCGCAGCCGGCGTCGCAAGGTCGCTTTCGTGGCGACCTTGGTCAGTTGCGTCGCGATGGAGGACACGCTCTCGGGCGCGATGAACAACGCGGCATCGCCCACCACTTCGGCCAAGGCGCCGCGCGGTGAGCACAACACCGGGCAGCCGCACGCCATCGCCTCAAGCGGCGGCAGACCGAAGCCTTCATAGAGCGAGGGGTACACAAACGCGCCGGCAGAACGATACAGCGACGGTAGGTCTTCATCGCCCACAAACCCAAGCGACCGGATCGCCACCCGGTATGGCGAGTCCGCAATCGCCGCATGAATCGCGGCGGCGCCCGCCGCATCCTTGCCGGCGAAGATGAGTTCCCAGTTTGAGCGTGTCTGGCGTTTGAAGCGTTCGAATGCCGCAATCAGGCGAACATGGTTTTTGGCGGGATGTTCCAGCCGCGAGACGTAGAGGAAAAACGGCGAAGCAGCCTTTCTTGGCGGCACCTCCAGCGAGAATCGTTGGTGATTGATCCCGTTGGGCACCACCGTCACCCGGTCGCCGTTCAGGCCGAAGCAATTGGCAATGTCGCGGGCCGTGTTGCGGCTGATGGCGACGATGCGGTGTTGCCGGCTGGCCAGGAAACGCGACACGACCCGCCCGTAAAACATGCGCGCCATATCGTACTTGCCGGTCACGTAATACTGCGCCAGATCATGAATCGTGGCGACCAAGGCGCAGGGACGTCGCCACAGCATGCGCCGGTAGGTCGGCACATGCAGCACGTCGAGCCCGTGCTGCCGGGCCAGTTTCGGCAACATGGTCTGGTGCCAGAGAATGTCACGCAACGGCGGCCGGTAACGTTCGCTGACCGGCACCAGTTGGGCGGCGTCCTGGACGAAGTCAAACAGCGGCAGGTCTTGTTCGAGAACGAAGAACACGAACTGATGCCGCTCCCTGCTGGCCAGCAGTTCGCGTGTCAACGCCAGCACATACTGGCCGATGCCGCTCTGGCCGCGTTCAATCACCGATGTGGTCATGCCGATTTTCACGGGATGCCTCCGGCCATCGCGATCACCTGGCCGACGGCGGCGGAGGGATGGCGAAACTCAAGGTTCACGCGGCGTTGCCGGGCAAAATCGCGGGCCCGGCGCATCAACTCGATTCCGGCACTGTCGAGGTGGCGCACCGGCGTGAGATCAACAACCAGTGTCCGCTGCGCCACACCCCAGTCGTTGACGAAACGCTGCGTCAGGTCCCAGAAGAGCGGCGCGGTCTGGGTGGTGACTTCGCCGCGCCATTGCAGCACGCCGGCGCCGGTCTCGAACGCGTTGGGCTCGGCGGCGCGCTCGAAGAGCAGCCGGCGCGCAGCCGATTCGTCCGGAGCGATCATGAATTCATCGGTCAAACGCAGCCAGACCAGCGCGCGACGCAGCGCTCGACTTGGGTCCACCAGCACGAGGTGGCGACGATGCGGCAGCAATTGCGCGATCAGGGCGCTGTTGACCCGGCGCAGATTGGCGGTATCGAGCACACCATCCTGGGGAGCCGGCAGCGGGTCATTGGCGCCGCGCAACAACAGGCATTGCGGCAGCAGGCGGCCGAGCGTCAGCAGATCCATGGCATACCGGTGCCAAAGGCGACGCGGTTCCTGGGCCAGCCGGTAAAGCCATTCGGCACCGGTCTGCTGCATCCACTGAGGAGCGCGGCGCTGCTTGCCGGCGACGAAATCAAGCGTTCCGCCAATCCCCATGGCCACGGGCACGCCGAGTTCCCGGTTCTGCATCGCAATCCATTTCTCGGCTTTCGGACAACCGAACGCGACAAACAACAGGTGCGGCTGCATCGCCCGGA
>JBFZFE010000217.1:0-4736 GCA_041306525.1 Verrucomicrobiota bacterium
AGGCCATGAACGCCTATGCCGTGCAGGCGCTGCGACCCGAAGATCTCGTGCCACAACTCGCGGTGGATGCGGTCGTCCGCCTGGCCGATCTCGATGCGGAGTTCTTTGCCGGGCTGGAGCGATTCGAGCCGTGCGGCGCGGGCAATCCAACACCGCTGCTGGCCGTGTGCGGCGTCCGCGTCCGCGGCGTGCCGCGGGTGGTCGGCCATAAACACCTCAAGTTTACCGTGACCGATGGTGAGACCGAGATCGACGCAATCTGGTTTCGCGCCGGCAGCGTGACCCTGCCGGCTGGTCCGCTCGACATCGCGTTTGCGGCGGAACTCAATGATTTCCGCGGTGAGCCGATGCCGCAATTGCGGGTGCGAGATGTGCGTCCTGCCGCCTAGGAAAAACTGGTTCTTCGTATTGTGTTGAGCGCTTGGTTTGAGTACTGTGTGCGCCCGCGGTTGGCATTTGTTATGGCAAATTCGTTGCGGATATCGCTTCGCTGGAAACTGACGGTTTTCGTGGTCGCTATCGTGGCCGTGACGGCCGGCGCGCTCGGAGTTGCCGGCTACCGGTCCGCCCGCCGGATCTTGGTTGAGCAAATCTATGACCGCTTGGCGGTGTTGCGGTCCAACCGACAAAGCATGCTGCTGGGTTACATCGAACACCAACAGGACTTGGTGCGTCTGGTGACCAGTCGGACCCGTTTGCGCGAATTGCTCGAAGCCTACAATGGCGGACGGCTCCCCGAGAAGGCGTTGCGCGAGCAGAGCACGCCGATACTGGTCGATGCGCTGGCCAGTTGCAGGAGCTTCCAGGCTCTGTGGGTCGCGAACCAGCAAGGCATCGTCGTTGCTGCCACGGCGGAGAACTTCCTCTGGAAAGATTTCTCTGCCTCGCCGGAATTCCAGCAAGGACGTGACCGGTCGCACGTCGGGCTGATCTACAACACCGACGGCAAACACCAGGTGGTCGCGGTCGCTCCCGCCACGGGGCGCGATGGCGCTGTCCTGGGGGTCGTGATGGCACTGCTGGATGCGCGGGTCGTGGTGACGGCGATGAGCGACCCGGTGGGGTTGGGACGGACCGGTGAGGTGATGTTGGGGGCCAAAGTTGGCGAGAATGTTCATTATCTGGTGCCGCCGCGGTTCGAGGCCGAGAGGGTGGATTTGCCCGCGGTCAAGTTGCCGGCGATGTCGGCCGCCCTGCAAGGCGTGACGGGCTTCATGCAGGCGCGGGATGCGCGTGGTGTGGAGGTGCTCGCCGCCCACGGGCCGGTCGGCTACGGCGGCTGGGGGATCGTGGCCAAGATCGATGTGGCGGAAGCGTTCGGGCCGATTCATTGGTTGCGTTGGTTTTTCATTGGGCTGGTGGTGGTTCTGACGGGCGCGGGGGCGGTGGCAGCCTATGAACTGGCGCGACGATTCTCCCAACCCGTGCGCGAAATGGCCCAGATGGCGGAGCAGATCGCGGCCGGGGCCATGGAGGCGCGCATCGACGTGCGGACGACCGACGAGATCGGGAAGCTCGGGCAGGCCTTCAATCGCATGGCCGAAGCGTTGACACAGTCCTATGGCGCGCTGGAGCAACGGGTGCGCGAACGGACCGCTGCGCTGACGCAGGAGCGTCATCTGTTGCAGAGCTTGATGGATCACATTCCCGATCACATTTATTTCAAGGACCGCGCGAGCTGCTTCCTGCGGATCAACAAGGCGCTGGCCAACACCTTCGGGGTCAAGGATCCCCATGAGGTCGTCGGCAAAACCGATTTTGATTTTTTCACCCACGAACATGCCGAGGCGGCCTTCGGTGATGAACAGCAACTCATGAACACCGGTCAGCCGGTGGTCGGCAAGGAAGAGAAGGAGACCTGGCCGACGGGACCTTCGACCTGGGTTTCAACCACAAAGGTACCGTTCCGCGATGAGAACGGCAAAGTGGTCGGCTCATTCGGCATTTCACGTGACATCACCCAGCGCAAAATCGCCGAGGAGAAGCTGGCGCATTACGCGCGTGAGCTGGCCGCGCGCAACCGCCAGATGGAAGAGGACCTTGCGATGGCGCGCGATGTGCAGATGGCCTTCCTGCCGCAACGATATCCGACGTTCCCGCGCGGCTGTGCGCCGGCGGCGAGCGCGATCCAGTTTTCCCATACCTATCAACCCGCCTCGAGTTTGGGTGGCGATTTCTTTGAGGTGGTGCAGCTATCCGACACCACGGCCGGTGTGCTCATTTGCGATGTGATGGGGCATGGCGTGCGTTCGGCGCTGGTGATGGCCATGATTCGCGGGCTGGTTGACGAGCTCTTGCCATTCGCGGGCGATCCCAGCCGGTTCCTGAAGGAAATCAACCTGGCGTTGACCATGCACCTGAGCCCGGCAACCACAACGATTTTTGTTTCTGCCTGCTACGTGGTGCTGGATTCCTCGACAGGCCGTTTGCGCTGTGCGGCCGCCGGTCACCCGAGCCCGTTGTGGTTGAAATGCAGCACCGGTCAGGTTGATCTCTTGCTGCCCAGCGGCACAGCGCACGGGCCGGTGTTGGGGCTCTTGCCGGATGCGACCTACCCGACCGTGGAGCAGACGCTCGCACCTCAGGACACGATCCTGCTTTACACCGATGGCTTGTACGAGGTGGAAGGCATTGACGGTGACTTGTACGGCCAAGAGCGTTTGACAGCGTTGGTCGAGAAAGTCATGCAGTTGCCCTGTGACCAACTCCAGTCGCGGCTGGTGGCGGAAGCCCAGCGCTTCTCGGCCACCGGTGAACTTTCCGACGACATGTGCCTGGTCTCGATCCGCCTGGCGCATCTGGGCAAAGAAAAACCCGCCAGCTGAGTTGCCGGCGGGTTTTGCAGGAAAAGACCCGGTAATCAGGCCGCTTTTTGGACGAGCCCCGAACGCAGGCACTTGGTGCAGACCTTCATGCGTTGGGTCTGGCCGTTGACCTTGGCGCGCACGCTTTGCAGGTTCGGGCTGAACGTGCGGGGCGTGATGGCGGTCACGTGCTGGCCGATGCCGCCTTTTTTCTTGGCCTGACCGCGCCGCAGAATGCTGCTGCCGCGGACGGCGCCTTTGCCACAAATTTCACAAATACGAGCCATAAAAATGCTTCCTTTCGTTTACGCGAGCGCGGGACCATAGCCAATCCCGCCCCCTGCGCGCAAGCGGTATTTTTGCCGCTCAGCTGCGGAGTTTCTGGTTAATCAACGGGATCAGGTCGGCAATCTTGACGCGTTCCTGCTTCATCGTGTCGCGGTCGCGCAACGTGACGGTGTCCTGCAACTCGGGTCCTTTTTCGCCGAGGGTCTCGAAATCGATCGTGGCGCACCACGGGGTGCCTTGCTCGTCCTGATAGCGATAGCGTTTGCCGATGTTGCCGCGGTCATCCCATTCGGTGGTGAAATGCGGTTGGAGCAGCTCGAAGACTTGCCGGGCTTTCTCGACCAGGACCGGCTTGTTGCGCAGCAAGGGGAACACCGCCACTTTCACCGGCGCGATGCGCGGGGCGAACTTCATCACCACGCGCACATCACCGGGTGCGACTTCCTCCTCGGTGTACGCCGAGCAGAGCAGGGCCAGGCAGATGCGATCCACACCGGCCGAGGGTTCGACAACGTGCGGGATGAACTTCTCCTTCGCCTCGTCGTCGAAATACTCCATCGATTTGCCGGAGAACTTCTGGTGCTGGCTGAGATCGAAGTTGCCGCGCGCGGCGATGCCTTCGAGTTCCTGCACGCCAAAGGGGAAGGCGAACATCACGTCCACGCAGGCGCTGGCGTAATGGGAGAGTTCTTCCTTCTTGTATTCGTAGAGGCTGAGTTTCTCCTTCGGCAGGCCGATGGTCTCGTACCATTTGAGGCGTTCCTCCACCCAGCGTCGATGCCAGTCGGCATCCGTGCCGGGCTTGATGAAGAACTCCAGTTCCATCTGCTCGAACTCGCGGGAGCGGAAGGTGAAGTTGCGCGGGTTGATCTCGTTGCGAAACGCCTTGCCGATCTGCGCGATGCCAAACGGGATCTTCTGGCGCGAGACGCTGAGCACGTTGTTGAACTGCACGAAGATCGCCTGCGCGGTCTCGGGACGCAGCCACACCTTGTTGGCGTCGTCCTTCACCGGGCCGGCGTGCGACTCGAACATCAAATTGAACTGCCGCGCCTCGGTGTAATCGTGCGGACCGCCTTCGGGACACTTGGTCTCGGGCAACTGGTCGGCGCGCCACCGGCCCTTGCACTTCTTGCAGTCAACCATCGGGTCGCTGAACGTCGTGGCGTGGCCGCTGGCCTCCCAGACGCGCGGATGCATGATGATGCTGCCATCGATGCCGACGACGTCGGTGCGCCGGCGCACCATGTCGTTCCACCACGCATCGCGGATGTTGCGCTTGAGTTCGGCGCCGGCCGGGCCGTAATCCCAGAACCCGTTGATGCCGCCGTAGATTTCCGAGGACTGAAAGATGAACCCGCGCCGTTTGCAGAGGGCAACGATCTTGTCCATCAAATTGGCTGTTTTCGGCTCGCTCATAGGTGGCGCGGACTATGGCGAAAGCCTCCCGGCAAGTCAAGGCAGCCGGGCGCGCATGGTGTTGGGACGCTGGTTGCAAACGCGGCGCAGTCGCGATATAAGAGCCCCCTGCGATTGTGACCCGTTACTTCTCCAGTTTGCGTTCACGTTTGACCGTCCTGGTGCTGATGGCCATGTTGCCGGCGCTGCTGTTTGTCGTGCTCATGGGCCAGAAACAGCGGCAGT
>JBFZFE010000218.1:0-10395 GCA_041306525.1 Verrucomicrobiota bacterium
ACGATGATGTGTACGCCGGTTAAGAGCCAGATCAGGATGTTCATGCGTCTTCTTTCGTTTATACCTTTGCGGCTCTCACAATGGCGGCAAACTCATCCGCTTTCAAGCTCGCACCACCAACTAATGCCCCGTCAATGTCAGGCTGGCCGAGCAATTCCTGCGCGTTGGCGCCCTTGACGCTGCCGCCGTACTGGATGCGTACGCGGGCCGCGGTGTCGGCATCAAAGAGTTGCGCGACGAGCTTGCGAATGAACGCATGCACATCCTGCGCTTGTTGCGGCGTCGCTGTCTTGCCGGTCCCAATCGCCCATACCGGCTCATAGGCGATCACCGATTCAAGCATCTCGTTCTTGCTCAAACCGGCCAGGCTGCCGGTAATCTGTTCGCGAACCACCGCCTCGGTCCTGTTCGCTTCCCGTTCCTTCAACGTCTCGCCGACGCAGATGATCGGGCGCAGACCATGGGCCAACGCTGCTTTCGCGCGCTTGTTCACACCGGCATCGGTTTCGCCGAAGAACTGGCGACGTTCGCTATGGCCGACGATGGCGTAGCGGACGCCGTGCTCCTTGAGCATGGCGGGAGCGATTTCACCGGTGAAAGCGCCTTCCTTCTCCCAGTGCACGTTCTGCGCGCCGAGTTGAAGATTCGATCCGTCCATGGCGGATTGCGTCGCCACGAGCGCTGTGAACGGCGGGCAGACGACGATTTCACAGGAGTCAACGCCCGCAACGGCGGCCTTCAGGCCATTGATCAGGACGACAGCGTCGGCGGCTGTCTTATACATTTTCCAGTTGCCGGCAATGATGGGTTTGCGATTCGGGTTCATGGGGATTTCCTTATTTGTCTGTCAGCGCTGCGACGCCGGGGAGTTCTTTGCCTTCGAGGAATTCGAGCGACGCGCCGCCGCCCGTGCTGACAAAGGTCATTTCTTTGGCGACCCCTGCCGATTTCACGGCCTTGGCGCTGTCGCCGCCGCCGATGATGGAAGTGGCGCCATTTTTGGTGGCTTCCGCGATCGCTTTGGCCACTTCAAACGTGCCCTTGGCGAAGTCCGGTATTTCAAAAACGCCCATTGGCCCGTTCCAGACGATGGTCTTGGCGTTGGCGATTTCCTTCTTGTAGGTCGCGATGGCCCGGGCGCCGATGTCCACGCCTTCCCAACCGTCCTCGATGCTTGGCCCGTCGGTGTTGCGCGTCGGCGCGCCCGCCTTGAACTCCGTGGTCTGGAGCTGGTCTTCCGGCAGGAGAAAGCGTTTGCCCTTGGCCTTTTCGAGGAGCGACTTGGCAAGGTCAATCTTGTCGTTCTCACAAAGCGAGTTGCCGATGCTGAAGCCTTGGGCCTTGCGGAAGGTGTAAGCCATGGCGCCACCGATGAGGATGACGTCCGCTTTCTGGAGGAGGTTATCAATGACGTTGATCTTGTCGGAGACTTTCTTGCCGCCGAGGATGCACAGAAATGGCCGGGCGGGATTGGCCAAGGCGCCGCCCAGATACTTCAGTTCCTTCTCCATCAACAAGCCCGCCGCGCACTTGCCGCCGCGCTGTTTGAGGATCGCGGGCACGCCGGCCGTCGAGGCGTGAGCCCGGTGAGCTGTGCCGAAGGCGTCGTTGACGTAGACATCGGCATTCTTCGCCAGTTTTGCGGCGAAGCCGGGCTCATTTTTTTCTTCTTCCGCATAGAACCGCAGGTTCTCCAGCAGCAACACATCCCCGTCCCGAAGGGCGGCCACGGCTTTGTCGGCCACCTCGCCAATGCAATCGTCGGCAAAGGATACCGGCTGGTTGAGCAGGCCACTGAGTGCGGCGGCGCAGGCTTTGAGGCTCTGCTGGGGATCGCGTTTGCCCTTCGGGCGCCCGAGATGCGAACAGAGGATGAGCTTGGCCCCGGCTTTGAGCAGGAGCTGAACGCTCGGGACGGTTGCTTTGATGCGTTTCTCGTCGGTGATGCCACCTTTGTCATCGAGCGGGACATTGTAGTCCACGCGCATCATGACGCGTTTGCCGCGCAGGTCTGTCAGATCGTTGATAGATAGTTTAGCCATGTTCGAATTCTCCAAATGGAATGGGGTGAGCGGGAGAGTAGCGAAACAACTTGGAGAGTCAAACGGAAAAGCGCGCCCAAAGGCGCGCTTTTCTGAGGCTCTGTAAATCCCGCTTAGAAGGTGAAGCGCAGACCGCCATAAACCCGGTTGCGATCGAAGGAGCGGCCGCCGATATCCGACCAGATCCGTTCGTAGCTGTAACTGAAGTCGGCACTGACCCAGCGCGTAAAGGCATAGGAAACAGCCACACGCGCACGGGCGGCATCTTCGCTTTGCTCAGAGAGGGTGAACACCATCGTGGGGTCGGGGTTCTGATAGTTGCGATTGATGTAATCGGCACCAACCGAAACACGACACTTCCGCGTCAGGCGATGACTTGCCTGCAAGGAGAGCACCAACGTGTCGCTCGAACGATAGACGCCGACATCGCTGGAGACAAAGGAGTAGGTCGAGTTGAAGGAAACGGTGCTGTCTGGCGCATAGGTGTAGGCCAACGAGGCGCTGGCGTACGGCGAGACGTCGTCATGGTCGTCGCCAAACTGGCTGAATCCTGCTCCGCCAGCGATCTGCATGGTCAGTTGTGGGCTGAACAGGCGGGTGTAGGAGAGGAAAACGGTTTCTGTCTGGGAGTCGCGCACATCGTCTGGCCCGGCGTCCTCATAGAGAGTGGTGCTGTAGCGGAAGTTCAACCCGATGCTGCTGACGGGGTCCAACGTGTAGGTGCTGTTGACACCAGTGGAGAGGGTATTCCGGTCGCTGTCATCGGCAATAGCCTGATCGTCGTAGGACCAATGTTCCCAAGACTGGCTCAGGCCCAAAAGCCAGCGTCGCGTCGCGTTCCAAGTCAACCCCGCCGTCAGCGAGTTGAACCAGTAATCGCTTTCACGCCGTGAAATCTGCCCGAGATCGACCAGTTCCGGCTCGATACCACGCCGCATGCTGTCATCGATATTGAGCGTCAAGCGGGGACTGAAGCGGTGCGAGAAGAGGATGTCCGCAATATGCGATTGGTCCCAGCCTTCACCGGCACGGTCCCAGTAGTACATCGCGCTGTAGCTGTACCGCAAACCGATGAAGGTCTGGTCCAGCGGGAAGTTCAAGTACAGACGGGGCGTAATCGAGGTGGTGGCGCTGCCCTGCTTGTCGGCGGAGGTGTTGACGTTGTCGTCATAGCCTTGCTGCAATGAAAGCGTCGCTCCCCAACGGCGCGACGGGTCAGGCAATTGGGACGGTTGGTAAACAGCATACGTCGATGAAGTCAGTGCCAAGCCAACGGCCAGGATTCCCAACTTCGACACTAGCGAGCCTCGGTTCAAACTTTCCATGATTTTCTCCTGCTGAACTCCTCACTCCACGATTTCCATCGCCATTGGCCGCGGCACGAGAGCGGCGTGATAACCACGCGTCAACAGCCGCAGTATTGCCTCGCGCCCTTCCTTGCCCATGTTCTCCGTCAACGGATTGACGTACATCTTCACAAACCGTTCTGTTGCCGCCGCATTCATCCCGCGCCCGTACTTCATTGCGTAGGCCACCGCCTCGGCGGAGTGGCTGCGCGCGTACTGGATGCTTTGCTTCAGCAAACCTGATACCTGATGCATCAGCTCGGTTCCTAAATTCTTCCGTATGCCGTTGACTCCCAAGGGCACCGGCAAACCGGTATCGGCGTGCCACCATTGCCCCAGATCAACCACCAAGTGCAAGCCCATTTCTTCATACCGGATCTGGCCTTCATGAATCAGCAATCCCGCATCAACGGCGCCACTTTTGACCGCGTCCATGATTTTGTCAAACCGGACGACTTCGAACCGGAAGTTCATCAGCAACAACTTCAACAGCAGATAAGCGCTGGTCATCGTGCCGGGGACAGCGATGCGAACGTCGGCCAGCTCGCCCACCGTCATCGGTTTCCGCGACACCACAACCGGTCCCACCCGGTCACCAAAACTGCCGCCGCACGCAAGCAGGGCGTATTGGTCCATGAGATAGCCATAGGCATGCACGCTCAGTGCGGTGACATCCAACTTGCCTTCCACGGCCTGATGGTTGAGGCGCTCGATGTCTTCGATGACTTCCTTGAACACCAAGCCGCCGGTATCGATCTTGCCCTGGGTCAGGGCATAGAACATGAAGGCGTCATCGGGGTCTGGGCTGTGTCCAATCGAAATTTCTCGTGTAGCCAAGTGTCTGTTCTCCTAAGCTGCTGCGTATTTGGCGGCGTACTTTAGGGGGGGACAGAAACAATTGCACGAACAAAATGTTCGGCAGCGGTTGTCACACCCGACCATGCAGACCGGTCGCCCTGATCCGGCCCAAGGCCGCTTCCTGTGCCTTCACCAAGCGCCCATGACCCATCGTGGACACCAAGGCCAGCGCATGCGCGATCACCCGATGCAAGGCTGGCGTCGTCAGTTGGTGCTTGTTCAAGTAGGCGGCGGACATCCCATCGAGGTCGAGCCCCAGCTCCTGACACGGTGCCTGCGAGATGATGACCACCGGCATGCGGCTGCCGTGCTGGCGCAAGGCCTTCAGTACTTCGCCTCCCGTCCCGGTCGCCAGGGCCCAGTCCAACAACGCCAGCGCGAAGTGCTCGGTCCTTGCCAGGTTCAGCGCTTGTCGGACGTCCCCCGCGAAATGCAGGCACGGCAGGTTTTGAAACGGCCATGCGCTGCGAATATGGGACGCCAGCCAGCATTGATCCTCGGGGCTGTCATCCACTATCAGTACGGGCAACCTGTCCTGCTCCATGGCCATTTCCTCTCTCATGGAAGAGGAGGATACCTGTTGCTCCCGAAATTGAACATCGGGAGCGCCCCTGTTTTTTTTGTAGGGGATTCCCTGACAAACTCCAAATCCATGCCGCGCTTGCCACCTGCCTGCAACACTTCTAAACTGCGCCCCATGAAACGCCTTTTCATTGCCGTCGCCCTGTTGCTTGCCGGTGCGCTTTGCGTCCCGGCACAGGATGCCGCCACGCTCGCCGCCGTGGAGGACAAACTCCAGAAGCTCCGCACCGAAATCGAAGACATTCAGTTCCGGCTGAAGAAAAACGAGGACGAGATGGAGGCCATCCGTCGTGACATGCAGAACGTTCGCGGGGGTGCCTCCGCCGAGCAGATCCAGGCGCTCGAAGCGCGCATTGCCGCCGTCGATGCCGCCCGGCAACGCGACAAACAAGCCATTATCGATCAACTCGCCAAGGAACTTGCCGGCTTGGGGACCGGCACGAAACCCGCCGTCGCCCCGGCCGCCAGTGGCCGGGAACATATCGTCAAGAAAGGCGAGAGCCTGAGCAGCATCGCCCGGTTGCATGGCGTCAGCGTGGCGGACCTGCGGAAGGCCAACAATCTCAGCAGCGACAACCTGAGTGTTGACCAGAAGCTCGTGCTCCCGAAGTAAGTCGGGTCAGACTTTATTCTGGCCGGTTGCTGTCCCACTGCATCGGCTTGTAGGAACTCTTGGGCTTGCGATCGCCGCCCCAACTGGGCCGGGTGGTGCTGTTGGTGGTGGTGTTGAGCTTGTCGGCATCCACTTTCAACCAGACGGTATCCTCGCCGGCGATGGCTTCGACCGCCTGCGTGAACTCCTCATTCGGGTTGATCCAGAACGGTTCGCCGGTTTCGAGAAAAACCAAGTGCCCGTTGGCATACATGAAACAGAAGATGACCGGCACGCGGCCTTTGTGGGCGCGCAACACGCCCTGCAACTGCTCCAAGACGGCCGGCGTGGTGGTCTCGGCCGGTAAACGGATGTGGACCGCCTTGGTGAATTTCTTCGGAACCTCATCGAGCGGGATGATCTGCTCGGCAAAAATCTTCGGGGGATCTTCCTTGCGGTTCGCCGTGCCGCACACAAACACCGCGGCATCCGTCTTCAGGTATGGCAGGCTGCGCGCGTAACACTCGGGGAACACCAGCACTTCCACAGTCCCGTCCAGGTCCTCCAGCGCCATGATCGCCATCGGCTTGCCGGCCTTGGTGGTCTTCGGCACCAGTTTGCTGATGATCCCGCCCATGCGGGTGGCCTGGCCGTCGGGCAGCTGTCCCACTTGCGCCGTCGACGTCATCTCGTACCGGCGCAACACCTCCGCGTACCGCGACAACGGGTGACCGGACACGTAGAAGCCGAGCAGCTCCTTCTCGTAACCGAGCATCTCGCTTTGCGACCACTCGATGACGTTGACCTTGCCGGCGGCGCTGCGTTGCGAGTTGACGGGCGCGACATCGAAGAGCGCGCTCTGGCCGCGGTCGCGGTCGCGCTGGGCGCTGCCGGCGCGGTTCATCTCGAACTCGATGGCCGCAAACACCGCCGCGCGCGATTGCCCCAGTGCATCGTAGGCACCGGCTTTGACCAGGCTCTCGATGACCTTGCGGTTCACCACCCGTGCATCCACCCGGTCACAGAAACGGCTGAACGACTCGAACGCACCGCCCTGCTGCCGCACATCGATGATGTGTTGCACGGCGATCTCGCCGACGTTCTTGATGCCGGCCAGGCCAAAACGCACCTTGCCGTCCTCGACCCCGAACCGCACGCCGCTCTTGTTCACGTCCGGCGGCAACACCGCGATGCCCATGCGCCGGCACTCGTTGACGAACTGCTGGATCTTCTCGGTATTGGCCAGTTCGTTGGACAACACCGCCGCCATGAACTCGACCGGGTAGTTCGCCTTCAACCACGCCGTCTGGTAGGCCACCACCGCGTAGGCGGCGCTGTGCGATTTGTTGAAGCCGTAACCGGCAAACTTGGCCAGCGTATCGAAAATCTCGCTGGCCCGCTCCTTCGTGATCGCCTTCTCGGCGCAACCTTTGACGAACAGGGCGCGCTGCTTCTCCATCTCCTCGGGCTTCTTCTTGCCCATCGCCCGCCGCAACAGATCCGCGCCGCCCAACGAGTAACCCGCCAGCACGTTGGCCGCCTGCATGACCTGTTCCTGGTACACGAAGATGCCGTAGGTCTCCTTCAAGACCGGCTCCAGCAACGGATGATCGTAGGTGATCTTCTTGCGGCCGTGTTTGCGGTCCACGTAATCGGGAATCATGTCCATCGGCCCGGGCCGATACAGCGCGATCAACGCGTTGATGTTGTCGATCGACTCGATGCCGATCTGCCGGCACAAATCGCGCATCCCACCGGATTCCAGTTGGAACACGCCGATCGTGTTCGCCTTCTTGATCAGGTCAAACGTCTTCTGGTCATCGAGCGGAATCGTGTCGATGTTCACCCGTTTGCCGGTCGTCAGCTCGACCTGGTCGAGCGCGTCCTTGATCACCGTCAAGGTCTTCAACCCGAGGAAATCCATTTTCAACACGCCCAGCTCACCCAGCGGGTTCATCGAGAACTGCGTGACGATGTCGGTCGGGTTCGTCCCCGTCGTCAACGGCACGACATTGGTCAACGGTTCGGCGCCGATGACCACGCCCGCGGCGTGGGTCGAGGAATTGCGCGGCAGCCCTTCCAGCGTCTGGCCAAAATCAATCACCCGCCGCACCGTCTCCTCGGTGTCGTAGGCCTGCTTCATCTCGACCGACAACCCGAGCGCCTTTTCCAACGTCATGTCCAACGCCGGGGGGATCATCTTGGCGATCCGGTCGCAATCCCCGTACGGCAACCCGAGCACCCGGCCGACGTCGCGCACCACCATTTTCGCCCCGAGCGTGCCGAAGGTGATGATCTGCGCCACGTGATCGGCGCCGTACTTGCGCCGCACATAGTCGATGACCTCAGGACGCCGGTTGTAACAGAAATCCATGTCGATATCCGGCGGCGACTTGCGCTCGGGATTCAAGAACCGCTCGAAGAACAGACCGTAGCGCAGCGGATCGATATCCGTGATGCGCAACGCGAACGCCACCAGGCTGCCGGCTGCGCTGCCGCGGCCCGGGCCGACCGGGATGCCCTGGCTCTTGGCGTAATGCACAAAATCCCACACGATCAGGAAATAACTGGTGAACCCCTGGATCTCGATGATGTGCAGCTCGTGATCGACGCGGGCCTGCAACGCCGGGATCTGCTCGGCCGGGTAACGTTCCCGCACCCCTTGCTCGACCAATTCCCGCAGATACGCCTCGCGCGTCTTGCCCGGCGGCGGCGGATACACGGGGAACCGCAGCTTCTCGAACTCCATCCGCAACCCGCACTTCTCCGCAATCGCCACCGTGTTGCTCAGTGCCGCCGGCACCTCCGCAAACAGCTCGTGCATCTCCGCCGGTGACTTCAGGTAAAACTGGTCGCCCGGGTACCGCATCCGCTTCTCGTCGGAGAGCAGCGACTGCGACTGCAAACAGATCAACACATCGTGCGCCTCGCTGTGTTCGCGCTCGATGTAATGCACGTCATTGGTCGCTACCACCGGCAGGTCCAGTTCCCGGGCCAGTTGCAGCAGGCCGCGATTGGCCACCTGCTGGGCCGGTATCTGGTGGTTCTGCAATTCGAGATAGAAATCGCCGGGCGCGAAAATCTGCCGGTATTCCTCCGCCGCCGCCCGCGCCAGCCCCACCTGGCCATCCACGATCTTGGCCGTCACCTCGCCCTTCAAACAAGCCGTCAACCCGATCAACCCCTGGGCGTGCTGTGCCAGCAATTCCTTGTCGATGCGCGGCTTGTAATAAAACCCCGTCAAATGCGCCTCCGACACCAGCTTGATCAGGTTCTGGTAACCGGTCTGGTCCTTGGCCAGCAACACCAGGTGTGAAGCCGCATCGCGGGCGCTGGTCGCCTTCTTCTCGCGCCGGTCCCCCGGCGCCACATACACCTCGCAACCGATGATCGGCTTGATCCCGTGTTTCTGCGCCTCCTTGTAGAACTCGACCGCCCCGTACAAGTTGCCGTGATCGGTCATCGCCACCGCCGGCATCTTCAACGCCTGCGCCTTCTGCATGATGTCGCCGAGCCGACACGCCGAGTCCAGCAAGCTGTACTCAGTATGCAAATGCAGGTGAACAAAGTCCGAGTGTTTCATCGACGCCGCGCTACTTTACCGTCCGCCCCCTCCCCGGCAAGCAATCATTGCATCCGACCCACAAACTTTTGGGCTCTCGGTCAATGGCGGCGTTCGCATCAGCTTCTAACCCGCTGATTCTCCCGAAGCCCCCGCCCAGCAGTCGCTGGACGGGGGCTTTTCGTTTTTCTCATGAACCAGCCCAAGTCAATTTTCTGATTGCGCAAATCAAGGTGTATTACCTACCATGCGCCCGCCCAACGAGACTGGGTGATGTACACGGGCCGGGGAGGGCCCTGCTTTTTCCCTCCTGCCGGCAGCAGTAACGAGACAATCAGGAACAAGGGAGAAGTTATGACCGCCAGTCGCCGTGCCAGCCAGGTGTTTTGCATTCTTGCCGCGTTGACGTTTGTGCCCGTTACCGGGTTACGCGCCGAGGACAATACCGTTACGTTGATCACCAACACGGTCAATAACGGCAACGCCAACTTTTATGTGGGCAACACCGGCACCAACAACTCGCTACTGATCCAGCTGGCCGGCGTCCTGACCGGCGTGAACAATGGTTACATCGGCAACGGACCAGCCGCGCTTGGCAACAGCGCCACCGTGACCGGCGCGGGCTCGGTGTGGTTCTACAACGAGGATTTGCGCGTCGGTAATTTTGGCGCATCCAACACGCTGCGCATCGCGGATGGCGGCCGGGCGGAAGGAAAGTTTGGGATCATC
Organism: Verrucomicrobiota bacterium; assembly: GCA_041306525.1. Lineage (GTDB taxonomy): Bacteria > Verrucomicrobiota > Verrucomicrobiia > Palsa-1439 > Palsa-1439 > JBFZFE01. Next base: position 9,712 of record JBFZFE010000218.1, read on the forward strand.
GGATATCACCCGGCCAGCATGGGAAATCTCGCGGTGGTTACCGGGACCGGCTCCACATGGGCCAACTCGCTCGATGTGTATGTGGGGTATTACGGTTCGAGCAACGCGTTGAATATTTTGGATGGCGGACGCGTCGAGGCGGGCCGCTACGGGTTCGTCGGCGGACAAGCCAATGCGGCCGGTAACGTGGCGTTGGTGGACGGCGCGGGCTCGGCTTGGACCTGCGGCTCGGACATGTACGTGGGCTATGCGGCCGGCGCCAATAACAACACGCTGGTGATCCGCAACGGCGGCGTAGTCAGCAACGCCGGCAACGGCATGGTCGGCTACTTGGGCAGCGGCAACGCAGCAGTGGTGACAGGGGCAGGCAGCCGGTGGGTGAATGTCGGCGATTTCTATTTGGGCGTCACGGGTGCGGGCAATTCGCTGACCATCAGCAACGGCGGCCAGGTGGTCAATCATTACGGTTATATCGGCTATACCGCCGCGTCGGCCAACAACGCGGTCCAGGTCACCGGCGCCGGGTCGCGCTGGGACACCGCGCAGATTCTCTACGTCGGCGAGGCGAGCGCGAACAACCTCGTGACGGTGTCCGCTGGCGGGGCGGTGCATTCGGGGTTCTACACGATCTTGGGCGACGCGGCGTCGGCGCAGGGCAACCAGGCGGTCGTGACCGGCCCGGGC
>JBFZFE010000219.1:0-3192 GCA_041306525.1 Verrucomicrobiota bacterium
TCTGCCACGCCGCGGCCTAGCTCGGTGAAGCAAACATAATGTCACTGCAATTCGCGAGGCATCGCCAGAGGCAGGGGGGCGACAGATCGGCCGGCCATGATCATCCCGTGGCCCAAGACCGTGTATTTGAGTCGGTGATCGAGGATCGTAAGGGGTGGCAGAATCGCCTTCCAGGCATACCCTTGGAAGCTACTAACCTAACCATCCGAGGGAGACGGCGACGCCAGATGCCCCTGCCGACGATGACTATAGAACAGTTGGACGCCCAAAGCCAAGCCATGATCGCCGACATCATGCCGAACGGCGGTGCGCTATCAAGGAGGCGCAAAACCAGGGCCTGAGTCAGCGTGCGGCGGTCGTCAGCGCCGACGTGACTCGCCGCACCACGGTACTGGAGCCCCCTGCCAAGGCTGTTCGCGGCCCCAGCGCCACGGGCGGCCTGCGCCGCGCCCGCGAGGGGGGCTCCGTCCTAACACACATCCTCCCTGCGGGAGGCGACAACTATCCTGACGTCTGGGGGGTGCCGAGGCATGTCGGCACTGGACCCTACCGGCTTCGAGCGGCTCGAACACGCCGTCGAGGGTGCAGCAGTGGCGGCCGGGTTACTGGCCTTCCAACCTCGATCTGCTCTGCGGTTGGTCGCGTTATCAATTTGACATTTGAGACAATATGTTATGGCCATTGAACATGGGCACAGGTCATAAAATGACCTCCAACGGTAACGCCTTTTCGGCTAGACGTACGCAGTTGCACCGCACAGGGAGAGCGCACGCCACCCCGGGTCGAGGCTCGGGAATGCCAAGCACAGTAATTCTTGGGCTTGTCGTACTCCTCGCAGTTGTCTTTTCGGGATCGTTCGGGCGGCCTATCTGGATCGATGAAGTGTTTCACTTCGCCCTTGGTAGCCACCATTCTACTGCCGAGGCATGGGAAACCATTGCAGAAAGCGTCCTCGGGGCCAGTCACGGCCAGACGGGCATATATATGCTCGTCGACTATTGGCTGCTGCAGGTTTTTGGCGCCAACCTGGTGGCGTTGCGGCTGCCAAGCCTTCTCAGCGGGCTGTGGCTCTTCGCTGCCGGGATAGCGGTGATGCGGGTACGCGGGTACGGGTTTGGGTGGCAATTTCTGGTCGTTTTGGCGCTGTTCGGGCAGGGCCAACTTATGTATTTCGTAGGGGAAGCAAGGCCATACCTCCCCCTTGCCGCGGCATCCCTTGGCATTTTGGCCTACTACCTGTCTCCTCCGGGGCGCCGGCGTGAGTCGTGGGTACGAATCCTGGGTATGGGCTCAATTCTGCTTGGGGTCACGATGCACCCGTACTTTTCCATTTACTGGGTGGCACTATTCGTGTTCGGGTATTTTGTCCTGGTCACGGATGGCCAACTTCGTTTCAGCTTCAGGTCGCTTCTTGAGCACGTGAACATCGTCTTTACTGTCATAGGCATCAGCCTTTATTTCTGGATCGCAGCGATGACGTGGGGTCGGTACATTGCAGAGTTTGATCTCGATCCGTTTCAGTGGATCGATCTCACGCGCCCTATCCAGCATTTTCTGCAGCATTCCCATCTCCAGTTCTTGAGTTATGCAAGCTGGGCCGCTCTCGTGGTCATGGTCGCGGTACTTCCTGTTACAATTCTGGGCCCCACGCGCTGGCGCCCCTTTCTTAAACCACTCGTGGCGCCAGTCGCCCTTTTGCTGCTGGCACTTGCCCTCTCCCTATTGGTTTCCTATCTATCCTATGTCCGCAACTATTGGATCGTCCCGCGGCAGTGGATCGCTGGATTTGCCCTCTCAGCAGTCGCGGTCGTCTGGTTTTCCGCCGAGCTGGCGCGCATGGCAGCCTCACTACACAAAATGATTCCTGTAGCGATCCTGTTGTTGGCCTTTCTCGTGATTGGAGCGGCGGCCGGCCCCGATATTAAAAGCAAGTCCCAAGGTCTTGTTGCCTATCTTGCAAATCCGTCAAGTGAGGAGCGCCCTGCTGCACCTGCGACAGATGCACCTCTACCACAGGATAACGACGCTTGGGTCGAACTAGCCAACCTGAACATAGAAGCGGGGGCCGATGTGTGGCCTATCTTCCGGTACTTCTGGCCATTCAAGAGACACGAACTATCCGAGTAACAGTCCCATGGTTAAGACACGGACTTTTATGCGTGAACTGAGTTGGATCCCTACGTCAAGACAGCACCTACCCAAATTAAAATAAAGAGCTAATTATCAAGCCCAGTCGGAATCCTTTAATGATCTTAGCTCCGCACCTTGCGAGGTAAAGGAATTCAGAAATGTGCGACTGGAGCTTTTCTGCGAGATGGATTCTCCGGGTACCCTGGTGCTGGGGGAGGTTCATGCCCCCGGCTGGCTGGGTTGTGTGAACAAAAAGTCTGTCGAGGTGAAACCTTTTTTTGATGTTTTCAGCTCCATCGATCCCCCGGCAGGGAGATCAAATATAGTTATGACCTACCGGCCCGTACCCTTCCTGCGCCGCCCGGGGTGCTGAGTCTGCATGTCGATTTCAGCTCCCGCTCCCTTTTGTGATGGATAGAGAACATGATCACACGGCCAGAGTCTTTTTCCCTCACCTGCATTGTGCCCGCCTTCAACGAAGGGGCTGGGCTGGGCGATTTCCTGCCACTCCTGCGGCAAGAGCTAGTCAGATTTTCTGCCCGCGTCGAGATCATCGTCGTGGATGACGGCAGCGCCGACGATACCCTGGCGATCGCAACGGATCTGGCGGAACCGCTTGCCCTCACGGTCCTGGGCTTCTCGCGCAACTTCGGCAAGGAGGCCGCCATCACGGCTGGGCTCGAGCATGCCCGCGGGGATCTGGTCCTCATCATCGACGCCGACATGCAGGAACCGGTTTCCTTAATCGGCGACATGATCGATCGCTGGAAGGAAGGTTATGACATGGTGTTTGCCGTGCGCGATGGTCGCGAGGATGAGCATCGACTGAAGCGCCTGGGGGTAGGCCTTTTTTATACCCTGATGGGCGGGGGAGGCCAGGCCCCGATCACCCCCCATGCGCGGGATTTCCGCGTCATGGACCGCAAGGTCGTGGCGGCCTTAAACCGCTTGCCCGAGCGCAACCGCTTCATGAAGGGTCTGTTTTCCTGGGTGGGTTTCAGAAGCTGCGCCTTGCCGGTGCGTATCCAGCCGCGCTTGACCGGCAAATCAGGGTTTGGGTTT
>JBFZFE010000220.1:0-5995 GCA_041306525.1 Verrucomicrobiota bacterium
GAGGAAGGAATGCTGGAACAGATCAATGAACTGGTCGAAGATCGCATGATTCTGCGCATGCCCAGCGAGAGCGAACAGGCCAAGAACGCGTTCCCGGTCGCGGAGATGGTGGCAGCGATCCGCGAGGGCATGGAAGGGGTCACGCAGCAGCACAAATTCCCGATTGAAGAATTGGCGCAGGCCATTGATGCAGGTTTCCGCCGGTTACCCAATCCCGATCGCTATGAGGAAGTGTTCACGCGGGCCATTACCAAGGCCGGTGACCTGATCAATCAGAAGTACGATGAATTCAACACGAACTACGAGCGCCGCGTCGGCGAGCTTGGGTCCCAACTCAGCGGCAAGTTGGAGCAGGTGGGCACCGCTTTCAACAGTGGCACGCAGCGTCTTGTGCAAGGCATGAATGATCAGACGCAGCGGCTGGTCCAGACCTTGAATGACATGGAAGGACGCCAGACCGAGCGCGTTGATGCGATTGTGGATGAGATGAAGCGTTTGGCGCAGCAGATGCCCGAGGAATTCCGCAAGGCTCAAGAGAAATACTTGGAGACCCAAGCGAAGCAGGAACAGAAGACTGCCGACCGCTTCGAGGAGTTGACCGAGCAGATCACCACGATGGGCAAGGAGCAGAACGAACAGTTCGCCGACGCCCACGAACGCTACCTCGAAGCTGTTGCCGAGTTGGACAAGAAGGAGATCGCACGCTGGGAGAAGATGGTCGCCGAATTCAATGTCTTGGCGGTCAAGCTTTCCGAGCAATTCCGGCAGGCCGTCACCTCGCTCGATTCCTCGACTGCCCGCTACAGCGAACGGGTGCAGGGATCGGCCCAAGCGCTCTCCGAACAGTTGGCCAACGTCCAAGCCTTGGGGACGGAGATCGACAAGGTGTTGCGCACCACCCAGAGCATGGAGGCCACTTTGCGGCAGGTGGGAAGCTCGGACGAATTCCGCCAGACATTGTCCAACCTGCGCAGCCACCTCAGTGCGAGCGACGAGTTGCTCAAGCAGCTCTCCAAGCCACGCAAGGTCGTCTTCAGCGAGCTCCGCGCGGAGGATTAACGGTCTGGAGCATAGACCATGGCGCGCGTACGGAAAAAGTCAAAGACCGATCTGGACGTGGTGGGATTTCTTTCCGTCATGTCCATCGTCACCGGCCTCATTTGTCTGATCCTGTTCGTCATCGCCTTGCGTATCGCGATGAATCCGAAATTGGTGAAAATTGTCTCCTTCAAGCTCTTCACCCCGAGCCGTGCCACCACGATCAACCCCAAGGTGCCGTCCTATTTGGACTGCCATCCGGACTGGGTGATGATTTACCCGGGGTCAAAGAAACTCACCAAGGAGGACTTCCGTCGTCCTGGTAACGAACTCGATCAGTTGCTGGACAGGATTCAGGCGAATGCAGACGAACAGTACGCGATTGTGATGGTGCGTCCTGGTTCGGTCGATCTGTATCGGCTGGTGCGGGCCGCGATTGGCAGGCGACAGATTGACGTCGGCTATGATGCGATTGATGCTGACTTCAAGATCAATTGGAACGAGGCGGTGAAAGCTTTGGGCGTTTCTGAGGAGTAGATATGGCGAGACCAAAGAAAAGCGATCCGGAACTTTTGCTGGTGTCATTCTGCGATATCTTGACGATCTCGATCTCGGCCTTGTTCATGGCCACTATCATCACCGTGTTTGAGGCTACCAAGGTGCCGGAGTTGTCAATGGTGCCCAAGTCCCTGGCAACAGACAAGTCACCGGTGTTTTTCGAATGCCGGAGCAACGAGGTGTTTGCTGTGGATTTGGGGCGGCTGCAGGATCAGGTCGAGAACGTCTTGAAATCTGTCGACCCCGGGGTGCGCGCCGGCGATATGGGGCAGATGCTGAAAGTCATCCAAGGGCGCCAGATAACCAACCAGTACTACCGCGTCAACCCCAACTATTTGCTGACCGGCATGGTGGCTCTCGAACCGCGACCGGGCGCGCCTGGCGAAACATTTGAGCAGGTGGCCCAAGCCAATGGAAAGTACCAGTATATGCTTTCGCAACTCGATCCCGAGAAGCAGTACATCGCCTTTCTCGTGCGGGACGACAGCTTTCTGGTCTTCCGCAAAGCCCGTGAAATTGCTGACAAACAGGGCTTTGACATTGGCTGGGAGCTCTTGGGAATCACTGAACCAATCAAATTTGGCTCTGGAGGATCTGCTCTGAAGGTGAGCGGATAGCGTCTCCATGCCACAGCCGCGACGAAAAGCGAATCGGACGAGCACTTGGATCTGGGTGGTTCTTGTGTTCCTTCTGGTCGGTGGCGGGGTCGTGGCGCTCAATGTGACACAGCGGTTCCGCCGTCTTCGGGATGAGGCCACTCAGGTTCGGTCTGTGGTTCAGGAAGCGGCGAAACGCCAGGAAATGCTGATCAAGGCGCCGGCGCGAAAAGAGTTCTCCGCTGCTTTCCTCCAAATGGCTTTTGGCGATAATCAGCCGCTTCTGGATGAGATCACCAAATCATTGAATCAGGCCATTGGCGTGACGCCGGGGCTTGCCCAAGGCGATGTGGCAATGATGTTGGTCACCTACCGTGCGGAAGGTGAATTGCGGGATGTGGCAATTCATGTCTTCGGCAACTTGGTCCCCGAAAACCTGCCGGCGTTCAGCAGCGAGGGGCACTGGCGCAGCAAGTTGCCGGATCAGTTTTTCAACGTGGGACAGTCAATGCTCTCCCTGCTCGGCCGGGAAGTCGTGATTCTCGCGAAAAAGGATGTGGAGCAGAAGCAACGCGAGGTCTTGGCGGCGGGTCTGAGCGACCGGTATGCTGTCGTCGAGAACTACCTGCACGATCCCATTTCCTTCATTGCCGTCATTCCCGAACCCAGTCGCCTCTTTTCAGAGCAGTTGCGTCCCTACATGGCCGCTGTTCTTGTGAAGGGAAAGATCTCCATGGAAGAGGCGCGGGTCGAGTTTGTGACATTGAGTTTCGATCAGCAACGCGCCCAGGAGTTGGCCCAGTTGCTTTCTGATTTTCGCATGATGGCTGTTGGCGTGGCCCGCGTCCGCTTTGGCGCTGGGTCCGGTCCTGCCGCGTTGGGATTGCAGTCGCTGTCACGAATGCGGATTCGCGCCGAAGGTCCAACCGTCATCGCGACCGCTGTGGTATCGGACGACGTCATCGAGAAAGCCCTGCCGCGCTTCATACGCGGTTTATCAAAAGGGATTGGACGGATCAAACGTGGCCCAGAATACCCAAGCTAGGGAATCGGGTCTGCTCTGCCGATCCGAGGCTGCCGCGGTTTTGGCACTTGTGCTTGCTGCACTGCTTTGGGGAGGAGGCGTTCAGGCGCAGAAACCGGCTGCCCCGCAGGACCCGAAATTGCGGGATGCATATCAGCGGGTGCGTTTCGAGAATCATTATCCCGTTGAAGCGGTGGAGTTCATCCAAGCAACCCTTCAGGATCTCCCCAAATCAGTGGCACGCCTGAATGAATTGGCGGGCGATGAGCGGGCCGAGGTCCGCGTGCTGGTCGCCATGCTGCTGGGCGAACTCGGTGAAGCGGAAGGCGCCAACGGGCTCTGGAAGCTTTTGTCGGACAAATCCGAGGTGGTCAGAATCACCGCCTCGGGGTCTCTGGTTCAACTTCGCCAAAATAAAACCATCCCGGTTGATCTGAGTGGTTTGAACGATGAACGGGCCGAAGTTCGCCAGATAACCGTGGCGTCAGTGGCCGGCACCCGGGCCAAAGGAGTGGAGGAGGCAGTGCTGCCCTTGCTGAAGGACGCCGATCCCCGGGTCCGATTTGAAGCTGCCAAGGCGTTGGGTGTAAGTGGCACAAAGGCCGCCATTCCAAACTTGGCCGAAGCCCTTCAGGACAAGGACGTGATGGTCAGAACCGCTGTCACGGACTCTTTGGCTTCTTTGGGGGCCGAAGAAGCCTTTGAGCCGCTCACGAAGGCTCTTCACGACAGTGATTGGCACGTCAGGGCCACCGCGGCACTGGCGCTGGCGAAACTTGGCCAGCATCCCGTGGTCGGGGCGAGTGTGGCTGATGCGTTGGTCGGGCGATTGCGCATGGATGACTTTGCCTTGGTGCGCGATCGGGCTGCCGATGCGCTGCGTTTCCGGCAGGATGAAAAGGCGATTCAGGCCCTTGTTCAAGGCCTTGTCTCCGAGGACTGCGATGTCCGTCTCCATGTTGCGCGTACCATCTGCCTGGCGCGGCTTACTCCCGTTCTGCCCGCCTTGATGGAGCACACGCACCATCCTGACGCCCAGGTCCGTGAGAAGATTGTGGAGATTTTTGGTGTACTGGGCAGCCATGATCAACTGCCGTTTGTAGCCGAAGCCACGAGCGACCCTGACACAGGTGTCCGCTTGGCCGCCGTCACGGCTTTGCGCGCACTGCAGTCGCGTGGTTCTGCTGGAGTGTTGTTGGCCAAGCTAAAGGATCCGAACCCACACGTACGTGCTGCCACGGCCCGGATTTACGGTCAGATGAATGACAAGACCGTATGTGAGCACCTGCTGCCTTTGTTGAAGGATGAAAACGGCTATGTCCGCACCGCCGCCGCCGAGTCACTTGGGCGCTTGGGAGACCAATCGGCCGTCAAGCCCTTGCTGGCGATGTTGACCGGGGAATTCCTTGGGGAAGCTCGCAACGCGGGCGAAGGCTTGACGATCGGGATCACCAACGCGTTTCTGAACTCCATTGCTGCCCTTACCGGCGTCGAGCAGAAGCGCAGCACAATCGAGGTGCTTGGCGAATTGAGGGCAATCGAGGCAGTTGATCCCATCGTGGAGCATGGCCTGAAGGACGGCGATCCCCTCGTGCGAGCTGTCTCAGCTGTTGCATTGGGCAAGATCAAACACCAAAGCGCCGTCACGCCGCTGCAGAACACGGTCAAGGACCACTATGACCTGTTGGCAACGATACCGGAGAATGAAGGCGTGACCATCGGCATCGCAACCTTGGCCGACAGCAAACGCATCGAAATGGAGAAGCAAGCGCGCGTTCGCGCGTCCGTTGCTTGGGCTTTGGGACAAATCGCCGACCCTGCGGCGGAGGAGATCTTGATCAAAGCGCGCAGCGATCGCAACAGCTTGGTTCGCGATGCCGCCGATGAAGCTCTGGCTCGAATCTATGAGCAGCGGGAACGCGTCGCCGCCCGGACCAAAACTCCTCGTTCGCAGCCTTGACCCGTTCGACTTGGCGCGATCTCCTTGATCCTGTCGCCGACGGGCAACGGTTGGGATTGATCCCCTACGTGCCGGTTTTTGAGAGCCTGGTGGCGCTTGGGCAGATTCCGTTGGGAGATTGCCGGACGAAATCAAGGAAGTGTTTGGCTTCAGCCGATACAAAAGCGCCGTTCTTGGCCGCTACCTGCAGAGCCTGACTGCCGTTGAGTCCGCTGCGGTAAAAGAGTTTGTACAAGGCCTTGATCTCCCCGATGGCAGCAGTCGAGATCCCTGCCCGCTTCAGGCCGACGAGATTGATCGAGTGAATCTGGTTCCGGTTTGAAGCCAGCAAATACGGGGGCACATCCATTGTATAGCTTGAGCCACCGGACAGCATGGCGAGTCGGCCAATATGCATGAACTGGTGGATCAACACACAACCGGAGAGGAACGCGCGGTCTTGGATGTGAACATGACCCGCCACAAGTGCCGCGTTGCAGATGATCACTCCGTTGCCGATGGAGGAATTGTGCCCGACATGGGCGTTGGCCATCATGAAACAATCATTGCCAATGACCGTGGCGCTTTCCGGTTCCGTGCCCCGGTGAACTGTCGCGTATTCGCGGAACACGTTCCGATCGCCGACGCGAAGATAGCTGCGTGTGGAGCGCTTGAATTTCAGGTCCTGCGGCTCATGTCCCAGGATGGCTCCCATATGAATGACGTTTTCACGGCCGATCTCCGTGTAACCGGCCACATACGCGTGCGCCATCACTCGCGTTGCTGGTCCGATGCGGACATTGGCTTCGATAATCGCGTAAGGTCCGACTTCGACGGACG
>JBFZFE010000221.1:0-7450 GCA_041306525.1 Verrucomicrobiota bacterium
TTCGATCACTTCTTCGGCTTGCTTTACAGCAACGACATGGCGCCGCTGCACCTTTACCGGGACGAGCAGGTTGCGGAGGAAGTCGTCAACCATGCGGCATTGACGCGACGGTACTCCGAGGAGGCGATTGATTTCATCGCAGCCAACCGGCAACGCCCGTTCTTCTGTTACCTGGCACACACGATGCCGCATGTGCCGTTGCACGCCGAGGACGAGTTCAAAGGCCGGTCGGCTTGCGGGCTGTACGGCGACACCATCGAGTGCATTGACCATTATCTCGGCCGCATCCTCGCGAAGCTGGAGGAACTCGGCATCGCCGACAACACGCTGCTGATCGTCACCAGCGACAACGGTCCGTGGTTCGAGGGTCGCACCGCGGGCGCGCGCGGACGGAAGTTCGACGTGTACGAAGGCGGCATCAAGGTGCCGTTCCTAGCCCGCTGGCCGCAGGGCATCCCGGCCGGCACCGTCTGTCACGAACCGGCGCACTTGATGGACATGCTGCCGAGCTTTGTGAAGCTTGCCGGCGGCGCGACGCCGACGGACGTGGACGGCTTGGAGATTACCGGCTTGCTGGCCGGCCAAGGGAAGTCGCCGCACGACTGCCTGTTCTGGTATCACGGCAACGGCCTCAAGGCGGTGACCCGCGGCAAGTGGAAGCTCCACCTCAAACCGCAACGCGGTGAGTACGACAACCAACGCGAGTTCCCGCAGCTCTACGACCTCGAAGTGGATCCCGACGAAAGCTACAGCTTCACCTCACGCGAACCAGCGTTGGTCGCCGAACTGACCGAGCGCCTCCGGCAATTCGACGCCCAGATGCGCCCGTTCTACGTCGAACCTAAGCGCGGCGCGTGACACAAACGGGTTGATTTTCGTCTGCGCCTACCCCATTCTCCGCGGCCATGCCTTATCAAGACGGATGGGATGCGATCAATTTGCGGATGCCGAAACGCGTGCCGCGCACGGAGTATTCGGTGTCCGGTCACTGGGAACTGATTGCAGTCGTCACGGGAATTCCGGTTACCGTCGCCAGCGACGACGTCACCAAGCAGCGCGCGCAAGCCGCGTTTCACAAGGCGTGGCAGTTCGACTTCTTCTGGAACACAATGGTCAGCGCGCCGGAGTTCGGCGACGTCCGTACCAAGATGGGGCACGCCGTGTATGCGGCGGGCGGCACGGACTGGAATGACCAGATCAGCACGCTGTTCGCCGAGCCCGAACAGGTGCTGGCGTTCGATCCGTGGGAGTCGCTTGGGCAGCGCGACCAAAAGGAAATCACGCGTCGCTTCGAGGAGAACTACCGCCAACAGGTCGCGGCCCACCCCGACGGCGTGAACATGACCGGGATCTACATCAGCTGCGTGTCGGGGCTGATTGATCTGTTCGGCTGGGACATGTTGTTGCTGGCTGCCGGGACCGATCCCGTCGCGTTCGGCAAGCTCACGGACCGGTACGCGTCATGGATCCAGCAGTACTTCGACGCCCTCGCCGCCGCCAAGGACGTGCCCGTGGTGATGATTCACGACGACATCGTTTGGACCAGCGGCCCGTTCATCGCGCCCGCGTGGTACCGGCAACACGTCTTCCCGCACTACCACAAATTCTTTGGCCCGCTCCGCGACTCCGGCAAGAAGATCATGTTCACCTCGGATGGCGACTACTCGATGTTCATTGACGACATCGCCGCCGCCGGCATGCACGGCTTTGTCATGGAACCGACCACCAACATGCAGTACATCGCCAACAAGTACGGCCAGACGCACGCGTTCATCGGCAACGCCGACACCCGGATCCTGCTCAGCGGCACCAAGGCCGAAATTCGCGCCGAAGTCGAACGCTGCATGGCCATCGGCAAACAGCATCCCGGCTTCTTCATGGCCGTCGGCAACCACATCCCCGCCAACACCCCCATCGAGAACTGTCTCTACTACAACCAGGTCTACGAAGAGCTGAGCCACCGGTGAGCCGCACCGGGCAACGTTGGCGTGCAGCGGAGCAGAACAGGTGTCGGCAGGGGTTGAACGGTTTACTTCAAGAAGGATGGATTGATGGTCATGGAAAACTGTAACGGCCTAATCTGTCCAGACCTAACAACTCTTCTGGGCTCAAATGTGAACAAGTGTGAAAGCTTAGCGTCTTCCACCTCATCTCGAAGCAACTGGTATTTGCGCTCAGAAGCAGACACAAGAAAGCTCGTTTCTCCATTGAGTAGGGCTGGAATTATCTTGGGGTCTATAGAATTTAGGCATGCAACAATTCTGGCTTTGGTGAATGTTCCGTAAGAGAACGAACAAAGACTGTTTGGTCGGCAATTCTGGATCTCGCTTGCGCCAGTTCGTTGGATATGACGGCGAGCGTCTTAGTCGCTTCCTCCTGTTTGGAGATGTCGATGTACCGGCCACAGATCGTCAGAAGCGCTGCTGTAAAACCAACAATCGCCCAGCGCATCTCAGATTTCGCCTTCACTTTGATCTCGGGCGAGGTCGAAGAATCTAGGCGCACCTTCCGAAAACCTTTGAGTGACGCAATGAGATTCCGAATGCCAAAGCTGAATCCAATGATGGCGGCTATCAGATAGAAAGTTGTTGAGGACTTAAGCCATGAAAACATTTGTACTACTCTCCACTCTCGGCGCATCTGGTTCAATCACATATTGCAGAAATGGTAGGAAACGGCTTGTAGGGAGGAGGCCATAACGGGCGGCAGCAGGGGATAAGGGGGAGATTCGGCGGGGTCAGCTGGTCATCGGCATCTTCCGGGAGGCCCGCCATGTTGCTCGCCGTTTGCACTGCCGTCCTTTCGGACATTGATTTGGCGGCGGGCGTCAAGCGGAACGGCTTTGTTGAATCCAGCAGCATGGCCCTTGGCAACCGGATCACCCGCCAACAAAGTTCTAGCCAAAGAGGCTGTCGAACTCGTTGTGGGTGCCAACCCAAGCCCAGATTATCGTGTCACCCTGACGTTCACCAATTGCGCGGTATTGCTCGTTGATTCGGACCGACCAAATACGATCATGCCCGGCCAGCTTCTTGAATCGCAGGGAGGGATGATCGGGATTCTCGACAAACAACGAATACGCACGGCGTGCCGCCTTGCGGTTGGACTCACTCAAACGCGCATACGCCCGCCAGAAAGTTGGCCGGGTGCGCGAAGTCACAGGCGATTGAGGTCGAGTGGTTCGTCAGCTTCGGCGGTCGATTCCCGCAGAAAAGCGTCGAGACGCGGACGCGATTTGGCATCGGCCAAACGTTGTTCCCACACCTCATCATCCTGCCGGGCGAGGAGAAAACGGGCAAAATCCGCCAACTCCGCCTGTTTGTCTGGCGGCAGCGACTCACAGACCTCAATGAGTTCGGCCGTGGTATTACTCATGGCGCCACTGTAACGGTGAACACGGCGTCGAACAAGGCCAACGTCATCGGCAAGGCTACGTCTTGGCCCGGTATTTCACGCCGGGGATGGACGCGAAATCGGCATCCTGGGTCCAGAACGTGGCGTTGTGGGCGCGGGCACAGGCCAGCATCACGCTGTCGGCCAACGGCAACTTGAGGTCCACGCTGAGCTTGGCGGCGGCCAAGGCCAGTTTCGTGTCGAGCGGCACGACGCGGCCTTGTTGCATCAGGGCGGCAGCTTGAAGCGCGGCGTTCTCGTCGCGTTGCTGGAGGACGCACTTGAAGACCTCGAAGACCGCCAGGGCGGGAACGATCAGCCGAGCGGTGTCCTCAATGGGTGGCGCAAAAAAGTCCGCGTTTGGGCCGTTGGCGAAGTACTCCAGCCAACCACAGGAGTCCACGGCGTTCACGCCCGGTCACCCTCGCGCGGCACGGTCGTGTTCAAGCCCTTGAGAAAGCCGCGCATTTTCTTCAACGACTGGAACGGGATGAACTCGATCCGGTCTTGATAATGCAGCACCTGCATCTTCTCCCCCGGCTCCAGTTGCATTTCCTCGCGAATGGCCTGCGGGATCACGACCTGAAACTTGGGTGATAGTGTGACGGTATTCATATCGTTATCTTGTGCGTATGACGCTAATCGGGTCGTTCGGGCCTGTCAACCACCCAGTGGCCTTCTTGGAACAGGCCGGGCCTCAGTTCAGGGAGCCGCGCATCACCGTTGCCGGAATGCCTGACCTACAGCGAGTTGATCGATGAAGCCGGTGAATCGCTGGGCCTGACCACGCGAGACGCCGACGGCGTGGTGAAACGTGTTGTGGCCTTGGACTTCCGTTGGAAACAGAAACCGACGTTGCGCAGTCTGCGCGGTAGCATCAAGCTGATGAACCGGCGCCTGATCCGAGCGCTGATTTCAGCATTGCCTTACCGGGCTGCGGGGGTATCGTCGCGACCACATTTTATGAAGAAGAAGACAGTTCCCCAGCAAGTAAGCGCCCCGGCCGGGGTGGAATGGCAGGTCCTCGACAAAACCAACCAGAACCAGATGGCCGGTTGGAAAGACACTGTCGCGAAGTACCGCCAACGCATCGACAAGGTGCGGCGTCGCGACATCGAGTTGCGCCTGACCGACCGCACCGGCAAGCCGCATGCCCGGCGCGAGGTGCGCGTCGCGCAGACCAACTCCGATTTTCTCTGGGGCTTCGGCGGCTGGGGATTGCTCAACTCGTTTCGCGACGGCAGCGCCGCCAAGCTCAGCGTCGAGCGCCAGCATCGCAACCTGGCGGAGCTGTTCAACGCCGTGAACCTGATGCATTACTGGGCGGAGTTGCATTGCGGCAATGCGCCGGTCAGCGAGGAGTTTCAGGGGTTCCCGGACTACGCGAATCTCCAACAGGGCGTGGATTGGGCGTTGGCCAACTGCCTTGTCCCGAAAGGTCACCCGATCTTCTGGCCGGTACCGAAGGCGATCCCGGCTTGGTTGGCGAAGTACGATAACGCCACCCGATACAAGTTTCTCGAAGTCCGTGTCCGCACCATCGCCGCCCGTTTCCGCGGCAAGATCAAGCTGTACGACGCCGTCAACGAAGCGATCTGGGAACCGATCTTCGCCAACACCGCCAAGCGTCACTGGCCGCATCTCGACAAGATCGAGCGCATTGCCGATGACGTCGAGAAGGTGTTGCGCTGGGCGCGCGAGGAGGACCCCGATGCCTGTTACCTGATCAACGATTACGGCATCGTCGTCGGCGAACACGAGAAGATCAACATCGCCTGCAACGACGGCAGCTTCATCTCGCGCCACGAACAGGCGCACCGCTACGCGCAGGTCGTGCATGAGTTGAAGAAACGCGGCGCGGCACCCGACGCGGTCGGCATCCAGAACTTCCACAGCGCCGAGAAGCTCGATCAGTGCCTCGACACGTTTCACCTGCTCGGCACCGAGACCGGGCTGCCGCTGCACATCACCGAGTTCGGTCCCGGTGGGTTCGTCGGCCAGATGCAGAAGGCGGGAGCGCCGCGCGAGGAAATCATGGAACGGATTTGGGAATACGACGAAGCGATGCTGACCGTCGCGTTTGGCCATGAGTCGGTCGAGGCGTTGTTCCACTGGTACGCGCAGGACTATCTCTTCGACGGCAAAGGTTACCCGAGCAAACTCTACAAACGCCTCCACGACCTGATCCACAAACAATGGCGCACCGACGAGACGTTGCAGACCGACGCCGATGGTCGCATCAAATTGCGCGGCTTCTGCGGCGATTACCGGGTCTGCCTGGCGCCCCGGCAAAAAGCCGGTCACCAACGCGGCATCGCCCTCAACATCCCGCAAGCCAGCCGCGGCAAAGTGAAGCTCGATATCGCCATCGGGGAGTAGGAATCACGCCACCGCCATGCCGACCTGCCGGACCTGCCACACCATGTTCCCGCAGTTCTACGACAACTGCGCATACTGCGGCACTCCGCTTTGGAACGTCCGCAAGGTGATCGCCGCCTCCCTGATCTCTTTTGTGATGCTGTGCTGCGAAGCTGGGGTCCTGCTGTTCTCGATGTTCCTTCTTTTCACCTGGAGTGGTCCGCCCAGCCTGGGCCAGATGGTGTTCGCGACCATGTTCGGCGTGGGAGGCACCTGTGCTGTGATCTTCGTCTGGGTACTGATTCTGCGCAGCATACGCGGAACGGGCACGGCGAAACGCCCACCCGCCATCCCCGGATGAACCGCGCGATTCAAGTTCACCGTCCGGTACTGGCCGAGGTGTGTTCTGGGCTTCGTTGTTGTGCTCGCTATCGTCCAGCGTGACTTGGTTGCTTCGCGCACCCGGCCCGCGCGCGAGTTGGTGGCCTTTGTCAAAGTTCGCCTCGAGCCCGGTGAGCAGCGCAACGTGCGGCTAAGCATACCGGCGGAGCGACTCGGGTTCATGGATGAAGATGCGATGCCCGTTCAGGAGCCCGGTGAGCACCGGCTCTGGGTGACGACCGGCGCCGATCCGCTTGGCGGAACGGTTCTTGATCTCGTGGTGGTCGCCTGAGTTCTTGCCGATGGAGACACAACAATGCCGCCGGTTGCCCGGCGGCATCGCGTTTGCAGGGATAGCTTCCGACTACCTCTCCAAGCCGGTCACGATAATCAGGGTGCCCTCGGTCACCTCGATCAACTGCTCCTGCTTGTCCATGACGGGCTCGACGTAGATCTGCTTCTGTGTGTTTTCCATGACTGGGGCCTCCTCACCCCGAATGCGCCGCAGATTATTGACGCCGTCAAAGCGTGTAAAGCAGGAAAACGGGGAGCACGAATGGCCGGGCTTGCCCGCTCTGCTATGTTCTCTGCCATGAACATTCCCGGTCTACGCAGTCCCTATGAAAAGGTCGGTGGCTTGCTCCACTTCGGACGGATGCTCGACAAGATCCGTTTGCATCGCGCCGGTCAGTTGCCAACCGATTACCTTGCCAACCTCGGCGGTGGGTTCGATGGGCGCCTCTGTGCGTTCCTCGGGGTGAAATACGAGGATGTCGTCGCGCGCGTGAAACTCGGCGGGACCGATGACGATGTGCTGGCCTGGTGCTTCCAGGACGGTCGCAAGCCGAGCGACGATGAGATCGAGGTGATGAACGATTTCCTGCGCAAACGCGGTTGGAATGACGATGCCAGCGACCGGCTCGCCGAACGCGTCAAACAACTCGGCGCGCCTTGGCTCGGCAAGGTCCATACGTTCTTCGACCTGATTGAGGCCGACGAAGGCCGGCAGCCGCGCAGCCGGTAAGGCGGCTTACCGGGACGCCACTTGGCGCACGGTCGGGCCGTCAACCCATTCACTGGCGATGAGGACGGCTTTCGGCAGAACCGGGATGCCGCGTTCGCCGTGGCGGAGTTGTTCATCGACGAGATCCACGGCCGCGGCGCCGCTGTGGTAGGCGTTCTGGCGGACGCTGGCGCAATGGGGATGAGCGATGGTGGACTCGATGTGGACAAAGCCGACATCGCGCGGCACCTGCTTCTTCAGGCGACGCAGCCAGCGCAGCACGCAATCGTCACTGGCGATGATGGCATCGGGTTG
>JBFZFE010000222.1:0-6701 GCA_041306525.1 Verrucomicrobiota bacterium
GCAAGACGAGTTTCTCGCCCGAGGTGCCCGACTCCGCGATGGATGAGACGCCCGGGCTCGATTTCCTGACGTGGCTGTGGTTTGCGTCCGAGGCGCGCGGCGGGTTGTTCGACACGAAGCAACACGGCCGCGTGGCGATTGCGCTCGAAGGACCGTTGCTGTTCACCCGCGTCGGCGAAGGTGCGCACGAGATTGCCGTGCGCAACGGTCTGCCCACGATCAGCGTCGAAGCCCAGACGGCGTTGCTCAGCGGCAAGAAACTCGAACGCGCCAAGCTGATTCTCGGCCGCACCGGCGACGAGAACTGGTCTTGTGCGTTCGATACCGATGCCTTTGTGTTTCGGAGCCTGAAGCTGCCGGAGCTGAAGGAAGTGCTCGACGCGGCCTCAACCTTCCAAGACCGAATCATGAAGCTCGATCTATTCCGCGAACTGCTCCTCGACCTCTTCGAACAGTTCGTCGCCGAGCGCGGCAACCCGCAGCGCTGGGCCAACACCCAGAAGGAGATCCACCGCTGGGTCACCAGCCGCACCTCGAAACGCTGATGTGAACCACATGAAAGAGCCCGCTCGCTGCCCGTGGTGCCTGTCACACCCGGTCATGGTTGCGTATCACGACACCGAGTGGGGAGTGCCGTTGCACGATGATCGCAAGCTCTACGAGTTCCTCGTGCTCGACGCCGCGCAAGCGGGCCTGAGTTGGCAGACCGTGTTGCTCAAACGCGAGAACTACCGGCAGGCGTTCGACGGTTTCGACGCGGTCACAATCGCCCGCTACACCGACAAGGACGTGGCCCGGCTGCTGACCAATCCCGGCATCATCCGTAACCGGCTCAAGGTCAACTCCGCCATCGTCAACGCCCGCGCATTTCTCCAAGTGCAGGAGGAATTCGGCAGCTTCGACCGTTACATCTGGCAGTTCGTCGGCGGCAAACCACGCCTTAACCAGTTCCGCCAACTCACCGATTTACCGGCCAAGACCGCGGAATCAGATGCGATGAGCAAAGACCTGAAGCGTCGCGGCTTCAAGTTCGTCGGCTCCACCATCTGCTACGCCTTCATGCAAGCCGCCGGCATGGTCAACGATCATCTGGTCGACTGCCACCGCCACCGCGCCGTGCAGTCGCGCTGATTAGCCTAGAAAGGCGAATGAATGGCCGCGACAGAGCGCAAAGACCACAAAGCCAAGCGGATGTGAATCATGCGACTGCCAGTCTCGGGTGAGTGGCCAATGCTCCGTAAATTCTTGATTCTGTGTGATCTCTGCGAGCTTTTGCGGCTCCACCGCTCCTTTTAGGATTAACCGACTTTGACTTCGATCTGCTTCGGTTTGGCTTCTTCGGACTTGGGCAGGCGAATCGTCAGGATGCCGTCGTGGAACTTGGCGTCGATCTGTTTGGCCTCGACGGTTGCTGGCAGTTCGATGATGCGTTGGAAGGAGCCTTGCACGCATTCGCGGCAGTAGTAATCGGCCTCCTTGTTCTTCTGCTCCTGCTTCTTTTCGCCGCGAATCGTCAACACGCTGCCTTGCAGCGTCACCTGGACATCCTCCTTCTTCATGCCCGGCAACTCCAAACTGATCAGGAACGCGTCCTTCTCCTCCTCAACATCCAGCGGCGGCACAAACGCCATCTCGCGACCGCCCCGACCGAAACGGCGGAACGACTCATCAAACATCCGATTCATCTCCTCGCGAATGTCCGCCAAGTTCGCGAATGGATCCGCAAGCTCCGCACGTGGTGCCCAACGAATGATTGCCATGGTGTTCTCCCTTTGCGGTTGGTTGTGACCGCCCGTCACAATAGAGCGGCCATGCCCGCCGACAACTCGGTGAGAGTTCCGTTTCTGCCATAGGTGATTATCTCCAGGAACTCGCAGCGCGGTGTTTGAGATAACCGAAGTCGAGGCGGTGGACGACATGCCGTTGGGAATGGTAGAGCGACGTGATGACATCGGGACCACAGACCCACAGGACATCCTGGGATGTTTGTGCCGTATAGCCCAATTGCTCCAACCGGCGCACACATTCCTCGATGCACTCCCTGAAGAAGGGATGGCAAGGAACGGTGGCGCCAAACGCATAGTTCGCGATTCGGAGTCGTCGGTCGGGATGTTTGTCTTCACGAGGCCCCAGGAAGGAGGTCGAAGGCAGAATGGCTTCGAGAAAGAGGACGACTGGCTCAGGGACCTGCGGGAACTTCCGCAGGATCTCGCAGTCGCTGTCGAAGTAGAAGCCGCCGTGCGTGTAAACATGCAAGAGTCGGGCGAGGTCGGAACAAACAATCCACGGTGCAATACGAGACCAGTTGTTTCGCAACGGAGGGAATTCTGCCAGACAGGGTTGAATATCCACGGGACGAACGACCCGAAAGGAGTCGAGAAATCTCCCGTTCACATGTTCGAATACTGACGGGAACAGTGCAGTTTCGTTGGGATTGAAATTCCACAGGCTGATTGCGTGCAAACTGATGCGAGATGGTTTTCCAGAGGGGTTTCGCATCGGCGGCAGCAGGGGGGGGCAAGCGGTGGCTAGCTGCGCGTGACCTGGAAGCCGGTGGTCGAGAGGGAAAGGTCCACAAAACGAGCGCGGGAGTTAGGCGGGTTGGTCGTGAGTTGGTGACGGATGCTGCGCGCGGCTTCGTCGTCCTTGGCCAGCATCAAGAGGTAACCGCCACCACCGGCGCCGAGCAGTTTGGCGGCGGCGAGGTGCGACGCTACCGGCGCGAGAATCTCCTGAACCGCCGCGGGATTCGTGCCGCGGTCGAGCTGCTGGTTCAGCCGCCAACTGGTGTCCACGGCTTCAGCCAGTGCGTTCCAGTTGGCGTGTCCAATCGCCGCGGCGGCAAACTCGGCGTTCTCGCCGATGCGCGCAATCGTCGTCAGATGTTCGCGCGAGTTCAGGAACATGCCGCGCACGATCTCCTTGAGGATCCCCTTCGCGACACGTGTCAGGCCCGTGTAGTAAAGCAGCAACGTCTTGTTGGCGTACGTCGGCCCAAACAGATGTTCCGGCAACCAGTGGATGACCGGCTTTTGCAGGAGCCCCGGTTCGGTCTCGATCAACTTCACGCCGCGCGTGAGCCCGCCAACCTGATCCTGCCAACCGCCGCCCGTGGTGAGCATCTGCTCGAGCGCGAGCGTGCGTTGCGACAGAGCGTACTCGTCCCAACCGAGTCCGCACAAGTCGCTGAGCGTGCCGAGCAACGTCGCCGCCAGAATGCTCGACGTGCCCAGTCCCGATCCCTTCGGCACGGCGCAGAGCAGCGAAACCTCGATGCCGCCGCCAAATGCGCGGAGTTGCTTCTCCAGCGTCTTCGCGCCGCCGGTGGCATTGAACCGCGGCAGGAAGCCCGCCAAGGCGAACGCGGCCTTTGCAATGGTGAAGCCGCTGCCAACTTGATCGTACCGGCTGAGTTCAGCGTAGGTGCGAATGCGTTCCTCGACGCCGAGATCAATCGAACGCACAACCAGCTCCGGCTTCTCGCTGACGCGCGCGAACACCTGAATCGGCGGCTGGCCGTTGAGGTTCACCGCGACGTTCACGACGCGCCCGCCATGCTGCAAACAGTACGGCGGCGTGTCGGTCCAGCCGCCGGCAAGATCGAGTCGCACGGGCGAGCGCCCCCAGACAATCTGATCGTCAAGCACGCGCCGCGTCGGCGTTACCGGCGCAAACTCCGTCTCGCGCACGATGGCCTCACGCAGCAGGGCGAACGCTTCCGCTTCGAGTTTCTCGGCGCCGCGTTGACGGCGAGCGCGCAGCACGGCCGCGCGGAACATGCGTTCCTGCACCTGCTTCAACGGCTCAGTTGGCTCCATCGCAGGCACCGGCTGTTTCGTGGCGGCAAACAGATTGGCCGTCGCGGCCAAGTCGAGACTGTAGAACACGCTGCGTTGATGGTTGCGCGCCATCGGCGCGAGCACGTGCGCCCGGTTGGCGGCGCGCTGGGCTTGTAGTTGCGCCAAGTCGGCCCGCTGCATCAATTCCTGCGCCGAAAGCAGTTCGCCGGTTACCGGCTGGGTGAAGAGCGATTCGAGGAACGCGCCATCAATCTTACCGGCTTCCACCACCGGAAACCGTGGCGTCGTCTGCGCCTCGCCGGCAAAGGTGTCGTCCATCCGGTAAGCGCGGACGCAGACGCGGCCTTTGCCGACCGGCACAAAGTCGAGGCACGCGCCGGGCGCAAGCTTCAGTTTCCAGTTGTTCGGAGGCACGCCGGTCAGGACATGCTCGCTGCTCAACTCCCAGCCGGCCGGGATGTGCGAGTTCTCGATCCAGAGCGTGTGATTGGCAGGACCGATGGCCGCGCTGATGACCGAGTTCTGCGTGTACTGGTCGGGATGCGGCTTGGCGGTGGTCGGACCAAACTTGGTTTGGTCGAGCACCCGGTTTTGCAGCGCCGAGGCCGACTCGATCAGCGCGCGGCTGGTGCCGAAGTGGTAAAACTCGCCATGCGGCAACGGCAACACGGCGCACGTGAGCCCGCCAATCTCGCGGTCGCGCGCGGTCGGTTTCGTGCCGAGGGCGAGACCGAATTCGCCGTACAACTCGTAGCGCTGCCCCTTGGCGCACTTGGCGCGCAGCACGTTGACGGCGCGTTCGCTGAGCATCCAGACGCCGGTATCGATGAGGAAGACATGTTCCGCCGACAACTCGCGAATCCGTTCGGGGGCGGGTTTCTGGAGCATGAACGCGAGCTGACCGGGCTGGCCGCGGGGACAGAAGAATACGCCGTGATGCGACGCCGTTTCAGGTCGGACCCACATCCCGACGACGATCACGTCCGCATCCGGCAATGAGGGCAACCGGCCACCCCAGCGCAACGCCACGTCGCCGCTGGCGACCATGACGCGCGTCCGGGCGGGCGCCCGTTCGAGCATTTCGAGATAAGCCGGTGCCTGCAAATCGAGCAACGTCTGGTCGAGGCGTTCGCCCAACGCCCAGCGCGCCGCCGGCAAGGGAATGAAGGCCTTGCCGACCGGCGCATAAGCCGGCAGGCGTCGGCTCTGGCCACCGGCATGGATCATCAATTTGCGGGATTGGTTCAGCCAGGCGGAAAACTTCGCGTCTTTGCCCGTTGCGCGCCACGCCGCGTTGAGCAGGTGCATCGTACCGCCCCCCGAGCCGAGCGGTTTGTCGAGTGGATCGCTCGCGGCGAACCAGTCACACGCCCGGGCGGGTTCGAGTTGGGCGAAATCCGCCGCCATGCGCGGCGGCAGCGACAGGAGGGCTTGCGTTGGCATGCGGCGATTCATACCAACTCACACGCAGGCTGTCACGGCTAGAGGCCGAGGATCTGGATCAACCAGAAGATGAGCGGGACTGTCAGGAGACTGGCGAGCGTGCTGTGAAAGATGGCTTGCGCGCCCAACGCAATGTCGCCGCCGAAACGTTCGGTAAAAAGCGCCGCGGAGATGGCGACCGGCATTGCGGCAATCAGGTAGAGACAGAACCGCGGCACCTCGGGGATCTGGAACCCGAGCTGCGCCGCGACCCAGACAAGCGCAATGGTGATCGCGGGCGCCAGCAGCAAGCGGACCGCGACAACATTGATGACGGGGACCGTCGGCTTGTGGATGCTCGGCACCAACCCGCCCAACTGAGCGCCGATGACGAGGAGTTGGAGCGGGACGGTCAGCGTGCCGACAAACCCGAGGGCCTGCACAACGGCACCGGCAGCGAGTTGGGGCGCCGTGGCGCTCGCGGCCGGCAAGGTTTCCCACGTGCGCGCGCCCGGCATGGCCAGCGCCACAAGGATACCGGCGGCGGTGGCGATGAGGCCCGGGTTGGTGGCGACCTGGCGGACGGCCTGCCCCGGCGAAAGATTCGCATGCAGAATCCAAACGCCAAGCGACCAGAAAACCAGTTGGGCGCCGACATTGTAGAGCAGGATGACGCGGACGCCGTCGGCCCCATAGAGCGCCTCGGCGATGGGGAGCGGCAGAAACACCCAGTTCGGACTCGCGACGCAGAAAATGAAGGTGGCACGCAGCCGGGCGTCCCGGCCGCGCGGCGCGCTGAGCAAGCCAACCACCCAGGCAACCAGCAAGGCGCCGATGCTGAGCAGCGGCACATACCAGCCCGCCCGCAACGCCGCGGCATCGACGCTGCGCAGCATCTGGGTGAACACCAGCGCCGGGAAGGCGATGTCGACGACGAACCGGCTGAGCACGCGCATCGGCTCATCCGCCAGATAACCGCGTTTCCGCGCCACCCAGCCAATCAGGATGACGAGAAACTCCACGGCGATTTTGAGAAGGACGACGCGCGCCATGGGGGGGAGTGTAAGAGAACGGTCGCGCCCCTGTCAAAGCAGCCGGCATGAAGCTGCGAAAGATCCTGATTGACTTCCACCATAATTTGTCATATTCGCTCATAGTCAATCATGTCGCGTAACGGCCATAAAGAGTTGGCGGCGTCCCGCTGGGAGCGGTTGCGGGCGGCGTTGCGTCAACAGCACGTCATGCGCGTGGAGGAGATCTGCCGGCAACTGGCGGTCTCACCGGCCACGGCACGACGTGATTTGGAGCAGTTGGAGGAACGCGGCGAGATCCGACGCGTCCATGGCGGAGCGGTGTTGGTGGAAGGCCGCAGCGAGGAGCCGTTGTTCGATGCCAAGACAGGCATCGCGATCAAGGAGAAGCAGCGGATTGCCCGGGCGGCGCTGGAGTACGTGAAGCCGGGCGAAACGATCTATCTCG
>JBFZFE010000223.1:0-2814 GCA_041306525.1 Verrucomicrobiota bacterium
CTTCAACCCGACAAACACCGGCGTTTGTCGGTTCTCATAGCGGGAGGCGTCCGACGACGCCCGCTGTGAAATGCGGATGGCGGGTGCAACCCAGTGGTCAAAAGTGAACCCGCTCGCCGACAATCCCACTCCGGCTTGATAGAGCGCGCCGGACAGCATCCCACAGGTAAGCATTTCTCCGTCGACATCGACCGCCCATTCGTAGGCGATCTCGGCGGTGTCCGATGCCAGTATCAAGGCGTAAGTTCCTTCTCTTTCAGCCACATCGACCAGCTGATCGCTGGCATGCGTGTCCAATACCAGCGTTTTTCGGTGTGCAGGGATGCTTTCCATCCGCTGGTGGAGCTCGGCGGCCGAGATGCCGTTGGACAAATGCCCCGGCACCGTGTTTGTGTCATGGAGGATCAGGTAAACTTTTTCCTCATCGTTGCGCCCGAATATGTCTGTCCGGCTCGAAGGCACGGCATGTCCGCTGAAATGGATGAAAACGGTATCTTCCGGCTTTGCTTCAGCTTCAAGTCTTTTCAACTCGGACAAAACCCGCTCACGGGTTGCGTCTTTATCCGTCAGCAGCACCATTTCGTCGTCAACGAACCCCCAGCGCCTCAAAAGCGACTGCATGAGACGGGCGACGTCGTTGACGCAGCCCTGCAATTGTTGGGCAGCTTCCAGGGAATACTCATTGATACCGATGAGAAGCGCCCATTTTTTCCTGGAAACTGTTGTGTTTTTGGCATCCTCGAGCCATCGGATGTAGGATTTGACCCATCCTGTCTCTACGTGGTCCGGGTTGCGCTCCGCCCAGCCCTTCAGCGTTGCGACCGCTTGAGCATGATCCTGCTTCTTGGCATATGCCAAGCCCAGGTAAAAACGTGCGTCTGCCGGCGCCAGCTCATCTTCCCGGTGGATCAGCCCACTGAGGCACTTTATTGCGGAAGCCACATCGCCTGCCGCCAGGAGAGCCTTCCCCATACCCAGCTCGGCCTCCGGAAGCGGCATGTGGGCCAGCTGTGCAAAATCGATGGCTTTGCGGTATTCTTTGACGGCCGACTGGAATCGTTTCGGATCGTCCGTCAGCCAGCCCAATTCATGGATGCTCTTTGCAACTTCCAGGCCATCTCGCGCCTGGCTTTTGTTGAAAGTCTCCCCCCGCAGTGAGATGACCAACTCGCCGCGTTCATCCAGCTCGAAAGAGCCGAAGTCGGGCGTTTGTTTCGATTGCGACGCCGAGCCGACCCGGTTCTGCACATAGAGGGCCAGCTCCGAACTCGTGACGAAACCCTTGCTGTCGCCATCCGCTTGTCCGCTGTCGACACCCTCGATCAGGGTTCCGGTGAAAAGAGAATGCCCCGCGATCGGTCCGTTGTCCAAAGCCGGCTGATCGTCCATAGCGGATGTGATGACCCTGCGGCTCAGCCGCCGGCTGAGGTCATCGGAGTAGCGCTCATGGCTCCTTAGCACTTGGACGGTCTCGCCCAGCGCAAAGCCGCTGTAGCAGGCGTCCAGAATCAACAGCACGTGGCGAGCCGGCAGCTTGGCCATGTCCTTGAGAAAGGAGTCAAGCTTGATGAAGGTGCTGAATTTGTGCTCCTGCGGTAGGCGCGCTTCGACGGGAATGAGGTAGCCTGTCTTGACTTTTTTTGAGCCGATCTGGCTGGACTCCGTATGACCGTGGCCTGCAAAAAACAAAACCAGGCTGTCGTCGGGCTCCAACCGGGTCGCGAGCTCATCCTGCAAAAGCGAGGTGATCGACTGCTGAGTGGCATCGGCGTTAAAAAGCGGCGGGGTCAACTCCTTGAAACCCAGCTTTTCCACAAACAGCTCCCGCACCCCCTTCGCATCGCTGACGGCGTTGTGCAGCTTGCGCCACGCCGCATAGTCGTCGACCCCTATCACAGCGATGATGTTGCGTCCGCGGCGCCCGGGTTCAGTTTCATCATCAGGGATTGCCATCAGATTTCGGGTTTCATCGCTTCCCACAGGGCCCTCCAACCAAGTCCCGTCCCGACCGGACCTTGACGCCTTATGGCTTATCCATGGAAGCCGTTCATGCCGCAGGGTGCCAAACTTCTGAATCATGCCGGGCGTTCTTGAGTCACAATCTCAACAAGCGGCCGGCAATTCGGTCGGCCGACGTCTTGACGCGTTTGACGCTTTTAGCTCCCTTCCCCTTGGCGTTCCTGGTCCCGGCGCCTCTCGGCGGTCCAGCCTTCTTTGCGGGATGATTGTCGAGATACACCCCCATCGTGTCACGCCCGGCCCTGACAAGCGCGTTGCGTCGCTCGTCGCTCATGTCGAACTCGGTGGTACCGTAGCCTGCGGCCGGCAGGCGCACGACCAGATGCTCGTATTCCTCGATCACCATCTTGTCGTGGGCGCCGGTCATGGTGTCGACCAGATGTTTGAGGCGCTGCACGGTTTTGAGTTTGCCCGGTTTGATGTTGATATCGACCAGAATTCCCTTTTTGGCCGGAACAGCCAGCGATTCGTCGATCAGCAGGCCTATGACAGGATTGTCCTGCTTGGGGCCCATCAGCCTGACCACCTGCGGCTCGTCGGATATGAAAAGCTCGATCGGGAAGTTGGACAGCATCCCGCCGTCCACGATGACATGCCCCGCCATCGGCCGCCCCAGATAGCCGCCCCAGCTCTCTTTCCAGACGACCTCGTCCCACACCAGCGGGATGCTCATGGACATCCGCACGGCCCACACCACGGGGCAGTCCGGCGCCGTGCGGTGGTTGAGCACGAGCAGCCGGCCGTCGGTGGTGTCGGCCGCCACCACGGAAAGTTCGACGCCGGTGGCTCCAAAGA
>JBFZFE010000224.1:0-2716 GCA_041306525.1 Verrucomicrobiota bacterium
CTTCAATAGCGCCCCATGAAACGCCTGGGTATCGGTTACATCGATCTTGGGGAATTGCTGCTGAAACTCCGCCAACACCGCGCGGTGTTCGGCTGCCACCCTGCCGGCGTACTCGGCCATCGCCGGTATCGTCTGTGCCCACTCGCCTTGCGGCTGCACGATCGGCGCACCGCGGGTTGCCTCGGTCGCGGCGGAGTTGACGTCATCGCCGGGAACGCTTCCGCCGGTCGGGTTCGGCGGATTCATCGTGTCGGCGACAACAGCAGCGGCGGTGACCCCGGGCAACGCAGGGAAAGTAACCTGGTCCTCTGGCGACCGATGTTGCCGCCAGATAATCACCATGATCACCCCCAAGGCCAGCCCCAGCCCCAGGCCGAAACGTCGAGAGTTCCTCAAGATGGTGTACCCATAAGGCGAACTCGCCGGCAACGCAACCACCGCTCAGACGTGGAACAACATGAACTCTCCCGACTGGTAACCAGTCCTCAAGTCCACAGCGGCGCGGTCAGAGACCCACGCCGAACAGTCTTCATCTGTGGATGCGCACGAGGACAGAGCCACCGCGCGAGGGAAGCGCGCTCCGTGACCTCTCCTTGCCGCTTCCCACATTTCCCGCTTCCTTCGTGCTTCGACATTCGATATTCGAATTTTGCGTCTAGACCGCGCGCACTCGCAGCGAATGCCCCTTGTAACGGGCGCGGTGCAGCTTGGCGACAATGAGGTCGGCATGCTCGGAGGCGACATCGACGAACAGATGTCGCTCGCGCAGGTCGATGGTGCCGATGGCTTGCGGCGGCAGGCCGGTCTCGCCGAGGATGGCGCCGACGACATCGCGGACGGTGATGCCCATCTCTTCGCCGATGTTCATGAACAACCGGGTCTGATCGGGTGGCGTGCGGCGGCTCATCTTCTTGCCAGGACGCGCCGGAAACGGCATGGGCGCAGGCGACGGCTTGTGCGTCTTGGGAACGGGCACCGGTAATGGCTTGGGCGCTTTCTGTGCCGCGCCTGGCACCGACCTGGCCAACGCCATGGCTGCGATCATTGGGTCTGTCGGGGCCGGCTTCGGAGGCGCGACAGGTGCGGGCGGAGCCGGTCGTGGCATCGATTTCGCTGGAGCCGGTGGGGTTGCCGCAGCCGGACCGCTCTCGCCACCTTGAACCAGGTGCAGCAGCGCCGAGGCGATGTCGGTCGAGGCGAATCCTTCTTCGAGGAGACGCTCGATCAGATGATCTTGGCGACGGAACTTACCGGCCGTGAGCGTGGCGCGCAGCTTGTTCAGGAAGGCATTGGCGCGGACTTCCTCGACTTCGTCGCGGGTCGGCGGTTTGGCGCGGTGGATGCGGGTGCGGGTGAAGCGTTCGATGTTCTGGATCTGGAAGACTTCGCGGCCCGAGACGAACGCAATGGCGCGACCGCTGCGGCCCGCCCGGCCCGTGCGCCCGATCCGGTGGACGTAATCCTCAGCGTCATAGGGCAGATCGTAATTGAACACGACTTGGACGTCATCGACGTCAATGCCACGGGCGGCGACGTCGGTGGCGACGAGGAATTCGAGGCCTGATTTGCGGAACTTGTTCATCACCCGGTCGCGGCCGTTCTGGTTCATGTCGCCATGCAAACCCTCGGCGGAATAGCCTTGGGCGTTGAGATGGGTGACGACCTCATCGACCATGCGTTTGGTGTTGCAGAAGATGATCCCGAGCTTGAAATCGTGAATGTCGATGAGCCGGGTGAGCAGCTCGATTTTGTTGCGTCGGTCGATCTCATAGAAGAGCTGTTCGACGGTGGAGACGGTCAACGTTTTCTCGGCGACGCGCACATTCTGCGGGTCGCGGGCGTACTTGCGGATCAAATCCTGGATCGGCCGTGGCATCGTCGCGGAAAAGAACACGGTCTGCCGCTCGGCAGGCGTGGCTTTGAGGATGAACTCGATGTCGTCGCGAAATCCCATGTCGAGCATGACGTCGGCTTCGTCCAGGATCGCCATGCGGACATGGTCCAGGCGCAACGTCCCGCGCCGCATATGATCCATCACGCGTCCCGGCGTGCCGATGACAATCTGGACGCCCTGTTTGAGCCCGTGGAACTGGCGTTCGTAGGATTGGCCGCCGTAGATGGGCAGCGCGTGGACGCCGCGCTTGAAGCACGCGAGCTTGTGGACTTCCTCGGAGACCTGCACGGCCAGTTCGCGGGTTGGACAGAGGATCACGACCTGGACATGGCGTTGATGGGTGTCGAGTTTCTCGATGGCCGGTATGGCGAACGCCGCCGTCTTGCCGGAGCCCGTCTGGGATTGGCCGACCACATCGCGTCCCTCCATGAGCACCGGGATGGCGGCGGCTTGAATCGGGGCGGCCTGTTCGAAGCCCAGTTTGTCAATGGCCTTGAGAATTTCGGGCGAAAGGCCCAGTTCGGAGAAAAGTTTGGGTGTCATGAAGTGGCGCACGCTATCAGGTCCCACCAGCAACCACAAGCCACGCAGCCGGGCCACGGTGGCGAGAGCGAATGTCGGGCGAACGTGCGCAAGGACCTATAGGCGACGCATCTTAAAGTCGCCGATAGCGAACAACGCGTCGTGGTATCCGAGAAACCCGACTCCACCATGGTCGATTGCCATGCCGCCAAAGTTCTCAGCCATCTGATCATCAACGAGGTCAACGAGCCGCCGGTCATCGAGCCAGATCTGAATCCTTGTGCCTTGGACAAGATCGGA
>JBFZFE010000225.1:0-3675 GCA_041306525.1 Verrucomicrobiota bacterium
TACACGTTGCGCGATCATTTCAAGACGCAGTCGCTCGACGGTTTCGGTGCGGCGGATTTGGCCGTCGGCATCGGGGCAGCGGGCGCGGCGCTGCATTATCTTCAGCAATCGTTGCGGCGGAGCACCGGCCACATTCACCGGCTGAACGTTTACACCATCAGCGACTACATGACGCTGGACGCCGTCACCCAGCGCAACCTCGAACTGCTCGAAAGCGCGCGCGGCGAGCGCCGCCACACGCTGGTCGGCAGCGTGGACCGCACGTTGACGCCGATGGGCGCGCGGCTGCTGCGCGAATGGCTGACGCATCCCTTGCGCGACGTTACCGGCATCAACGCCCGGCAAGGGGTCGTCGCACATTTTGTGGACGATTCGGCGGTGCTTGCCGGCTTCCGCGAACAACTCCGCGGCGTGCGCGACATGGAGCGTCTCCTCGCGCGCTTGGTGACCGGCAGCGGCAACGCCCGCGATCTCGTGGCGTTGAAGGAATCGTTGCTGGCCTTGCCGAAATTGAAGGCCGTGTTGACGAACGTGGGAGCGGCCTTGGTGCCGCAAACTCAAGAGGAGCCCGCAGGTCGCGGCGCCCAGGCCGCTCCCACATTGTGGATACAGCTCACCGGCGCCATCACCGAGCAACCCGAGCTGGCCGAGTTGATCCAGCGCGCCATCGAGGATGCGCCGCCGCTGGCGTTGAAGGAAGGCGGCCTCATCAAACGCGGCTACAACGAGCAGCTCGACGAGTTTCGGCGCGCGTCGGTCGAGGGCAAGGAATGGATTGCCGCGCTTCAGCAACGCGAGATCGAGCGGACCGGCGTGCCGTCGCTGAAGGTCCGGTACAACTCTGTGTTCGGCTATTACATCGAGATCACCAAGGCCAACCTCGCCAAGGTGCCGACGGAATACATCCGCAAACAGACCATCGCCAATGGCGAACGCTTCTACACCCCCGAACTCAAGGAGATGGAAGGCAAGATCCTGGGGGCCGACGAGAAAGCCAACGCGCTCGAATACGAGTTGTTCCAACAGGTCCGTGCGGCGGTCGTGCAGCAATCCGCCGCCATTCAGCAATCAGCGGCGGCAATTGCGTCGCTCGATGTCCTGGCCGGGTTCGCCGAGCTGGCCCGGCATCAGAACTATTGCCGGCCACTGGTGAACGATGGCGACCTGATCGAGTTGGTCGATGGCCGTCACCCGGTGCTGGAGCAGACGTTGATTGAAGAGCGGTTCGTCCCCAACGACGCCAAACTCGACAACTGCGAGCAGCAAGTCCTGATCATCACCGGCCCGAACATGGCCGGCAAGAGCACCTACATCCGGCAAGTCGCGTTGCTCGTGCTGCTGGCGCAAACGGGTTCTTTCTTACCGGCCGCGCGCGCCACCGTCGGGCTGGTGGACCGCATCTTCACGCGCATCGGGGCGACCGATGACCTGAGCCGCGGACAAAGCACGTTCCTCGTGGAGATGAACGAGACGGCCAACATCCTCAACAATGCCACCCCGCGCAGCTTGATCATCCTCGACGAGATCGGGCGCGGCACGAGCACCTTCGATGGGTTGAGCATCGCGTGGTCGGTTGCCGAACACCTGCACAACAGCGTCGGGGCCAAGACGCTGTTTGCGACGCATTACCATGAGTTGACGGAGTTGGCGGTCACGCTGAAGAAGGTCAAGAACTTCAACGTCGCCGTGCGCGAATGGCATGATCAGGTCGTGTTCCTCCACAAGATCCTGCCGGGCGGCACGGACAAGAGTTACGGCATCCAAGTCGCCCGGCTGGCCGGCTTGCCCAAGGAGGTCATCACCCGCGCCAAGGAAGTGCTCAACAACCTCGAAGAGTCCGAGTTGTCCGCCGAAGGCAAACCCAAGCTCGCCAAGGCGCGCAAGGCCAAGGTCAACGGTCCCAAGTCCAAGGTTCTCGAAGTCCCGCAGATGTACCTGTTCGGCGAGAAGAAGGCGTAACTTCGCTGCCGCTGTCATATGCCCGAGCCGCTGGTGGCGACAGATGGACGACAATGGGCGGGGGTACAACCACCCCGGCTCGAAAGGAGTCAGTAACATGAAGAAGTTCCTATTGATCGCGGCAATGGCGCTGGGCGCCTCAGCGGTGGGAGTCATGGCGGAAGACGCGAAGAAGCAAGAGCGTGGTCCCCGGCCCGATGGTCCCCGGCCGCGGATGCCGTTGATCGCGGCGTTGGATGCCAACGCGGACGGCGTGATCGATGCCGACGAGATCAACAACGCGTCTGCCGCGTTGAAGAAGCTCGACAAGAACGGCGACGGCAAATTGACCCGCGAAGAGTTGATGCCACCGCGTCCCGAAGGCGCTCCCGAGCGCGGCGAAGGCAAGCGCGCTCCGCGTGATGGCCAGAAGAAAAAGGAATAGACGCGCCGCAGTTTTCTCCACGATTGCCCCTGCTCGGACATCCGAGCGGGGGCTTCGTTTTTCCCGCCCCGAGGCAGCCGATACTGGGAAGATTGCTGACGGGCAGGTGTGAGTGTATTGATTCCCAGCCATGGATTCGTTTACCTGTCAATACGTGCAGCTCGCCGTCCCGCCTGATGAACAGGACGAGGAGCGGCGATGAGCATCCCGAACCGCGCATTCCTGACGTTTCTGGCGATTTTCCTGACCGTCTACGGTGGGGCGCATCTCTATCTCTGGTGGCGTCTGGTTCACCCGCTGCGTCTGGAGGGCGCGGTATTGTGGGGCGCGCGCATCCTTTGCGTGCTGCTGATTTTCTCGTTTCCCGTCGTGCATTTCTGGCTGCGGCACCAGGACACCTGGTGGATCGAGGCGGCCAACTACGTGAGTGCGGTCTGGGCGGGCACGGTCCTGTACTTCGTGCTGGTGACGCTCGGGTTCGATGGGTTGCGCCTGTTGACGTGGGGCCGCATCCCGACCGGCCCGGCAAGCTCGCTGGCGGTCGCCGGCATCACCGCTTGTATTGCGGTTTACGGCCTGTGGGAGGCACGTTCGATTGTTGTCACGCCGTTGCGGGTCCCGATGGCGAACCTGCCGGCGCACCTCGAAGGGATGCGTGTGGTGCAGATCTCCGACGTGCATCTTGGCCTGATCGTGCGCGGTGACCGGCTGCGTTCCATCGTCAGGCAAGTCAACGAGCTGAACCCCGACCTGATCCTGATCACCGGCGACCTGGTGGATGCCGAGGTCTGGCACATGGAGGATGTGGTGGAGCCGTTGCGTGAATTGCGCAGCAAACACGGCATCTTCGCGGTAACCGGCAATCACGAGTACTTCGCCAACGTGAATCGAGCCGTGTCATTCATGGAACAAGCGGGCGTGCAGGTGCTGCGCAACCGCTTGGTCGAGGTTGCCGGGGGCCTGCAATTGGTGGGCCGCGATGATGTGGTCGCCGAACGCATCACGCGACGCCCCACCCCGCCGTTGAGCGAGATCATGCGCGGGGCGGACAAGTCGAAGCCGACGATTTTCCTTTATCACACGCCGACAACTTCGCTGGCGGAACTGGAATCCCACGGGATTGAACTGCAACTGAGTGGTCACACCCACAGAGGCCAGCTCTGGCCGTTCCATCTCCTGGTGAAACACATTTTCCCGGAGACGTACTACGGCCATTTCACCAACGGCAAAGCCACGATCTACGTCAGCCGCGGCACCGGCACGTGGGGTCCGCCGATGCGCGTCGGAGCGCG
>JBFZFE010000226.1:0-7842 GCA_041306525.1 Verrucomicrobiota bacterium
GTGATGCGCCTCGTTTTCATGGGCTCGGCAGAATTGGCCTGCGCTTCCCTCGAAGCTGTCGCCGCTCTGCCGGGCCATGAAGTCGTCGCTGTCGTCACCCAGCCCGACAAACCCAAGGGACGCGATCTCCAGCTCGCCCCGCCGCCGGTCAAGGACACGGCCGCCAAGCTCGGCTTGCCGGTCCAGCAGCCGGTCAAGATCCGCGAGGAAGCCGCGCTCGCGGCGTTGCGCGTTCTGCGCCCCGACCTGATCATCGTCGTCGCCTACGGCCAGTTCCTGCCCAAGGCGTTGCTCGACATGCCGGCCCACGGCTGCATCAACGTCCACACCTCACTACTGCCGCGTTGGCGCGGCGCGGCCCCGATTCAATACGCGATCCTGCATGGCGACAAGCTGACCGGCGTGACGACGATGTTCATCAACGAACGGATGGATGCCGGTGACATCCTGCGTCAACGCGTCGAACCGATCCGTCCCGACGACACCAGCGGCGCGTTGCATGACCGGCTGGCGGTGCTGGGTGCGCAGTTGCTGGTCGAGACCGTCAACGACGTCGCGGCCGGCAAGGCGGCGCGTCTGCCGCAGGATGAGGCCGAGGTGACGTTGGCGCGGAAACTGACGAAGGAAGACGGCCGGGTGGACTGGCGCAAGCCGGCGGTGGAGATCGAGCGGCAGGTGCGCGCGTTTGATCCGTGGCCGGGCGCGTTCACGATGGCCGGTGAGTTGCTGTTGAAGATCTGGCAGGCGGAGATCGTGACCGGCGTCAGCGGCGCGCCCGGTACGGTGCTGGAGGACCTCGTCGTGGTGACCGGTCAGGAAGGTTTGCGCTTGCGGGAGGTGCAGCCTGCCGGCAAACGACGGATGAGCGCCGCCGAGTTTTTGCGCGGACACAAAATCGTCGGCGCGGTGTTGCAGTAGAAAACAAACAAGAAAGGCAAATCATGGCGTCACTCGTTGTCGTCGGCGAAAGCAAATCAGGTGAGGAACAGCGTTGGGAGCTCAGCGACGCGGTCATGGTGGCCGGGCGCGGCGCGGAGTGTGCCATCAAGTTGACCGACCAACGGGCCTCGCGTCGGCATTTTCAGGTTTACCCGCGCGCCGGGGCGCATTTCATTGCCGACCTGGGCTCGGCCAACGGCACCTTGCTCAACGGGAAAACGCTCGTCAATGAAGTGCAGCTCATGCCGGGCGACAAGATTCGGATTGGCAAGACGGTCCTGCTGTTTGAACTGCACAAGCCGAAGGGCCTGGGCACGATCATCTCGGAGCTGGAGCAGGAATCACGGGAGTCCGGCAAGGGTTTCAAAACCATGTTGCGCGAGATCTCCAAGGACGCGCGGAGCTGAGCGGTTCACTTTGACTTGGACGCGGGCGTGGCTGGCTTGGCGGGGACCGGCCAGCCGCTGCGGACGGGCTTGGTGCCCACTGCTTTCAAGTTGGGCAGCTTCTTCAGGACCGGGTGGTTCTCCAGTTCCGGTGGCACGACCAGAAACTCCAAGCGTTGAAACGCGGCGAGCGCGTTCCAGTCTTTGATTTTGTCGCAGCCGAACAACGAGAGACGCTTCAGCGGCAGTTGGCGGAGGGCCGCCAAGTCGGTGATGCGGGTGTTCTCCAGGATCAGTTCCTCCAACGGCAACTGGCGGATGGGATCCAAGTCTTCGACGAGCGAACTGCGCAGGTTCAGCGAGCGGATCGCGGCATTACGCAACGGCTCCAAGCTGGTGACGGCGGTGTTTTCCAGGCTCAGGTTTTGCAGGGGAACATCCGCCAGCGGCAGCAGGTCGCGCACCTGGCTGTCGCGCAGGTTCAGGCTTTGCAGCGGCATGCAGGACAGGGGCGTGAGGTTGCTGACCTTGGTGCCGGTCAGGTCGAGGTCGGTGAGAAACATGCCTTGCAGCGGGGTCAGGTCGCTGACTTTCGTGCTGGACAGGTTGAGGCGTTCCACGGGCATGTCTTTCAAGGCCGCGAGGTTGTCGATGTTGGCGCCTTGGAAATTGACGGTGAACTGGCCGCGCACATCGAGGTGGAGGTTCCTTGGTCCCGTGGGCAGGCCAGCCTTGGCCAGGATGGCTTTCCACGAATCGTAGAGCAGCCCTTTCTCGGCGCCGAACTGGCGCATGATGGCGAGCGCCTCGGCCGACCGTTGTTGGCGGAGCAGGGCGGAGTGCAGGTTGTTGAGGCTGGCCGGCAACCATTGGGTGCGGCCGCGGTTGTCGTCCATGAACTTGCTGCAAAGCTCGATGTTTTCGCGCGCCGCCGGTAACGGGTTGATGCTGATGGCCTGGGCGTAGGCTTGCACGGCCTCGGGCATGCGCAGCAGCGTCTGGAGAATGTTGCCGCGGATGAGGTGGTACTCGGCTTTCTGCGGCTCCAGTGAGATGGCGTAATCCACCCGGCCGAGCGCCTCCTCAAAACGGAACTGCTCGATGAGCGATTGCGCTTCGGCGGCGAAGGTCGGCGCGGCCAGCTGCAACTCGCGGAGGGCCGCGCGGGCACGTTGTTCGCTGGCCACAATGCGGGCAACCGAGACGCCGCCGCCAACCAGCAACACAAGCCCGGCAATGCCGGCGAGGATGAATTCCGCCTGCCGCCGTTTCACCAGCAGGAAGAGCAACCGGCGCCCTGATTTTTCCAGCGACGTCGCAAAACCCGCCTGGTACGCGCGGATGTCGTTGGCCAGCTCGGTGACCGTCTGGTAACGGCGAGCCGGTTCCCGGGCCAACGCCTTCATGGCAATGGCGGCAAGTGTTTCGGGGATGCGCTTGCCGGGACAATGCAGCAGAGATGGCAGGGCCGTGGCCGCCGTGGCCGGTGGGTTTGCGTCCTCGATCAAGTTGGTGCTGGTGGGATTGTAGTGAGCGGGCGGTGTGATGATTCCATCCCGGACCTTTTGCATGACTTCCTCGGTGGTGGTGCCGGGGAAGGGCGGGTGGAGCGTCAAGATGTTGTAGAGAATGCCGCCGAGAGCGAACACGTCGGTGCGTTCGTCGAGGGCCGCGATGCGCCCGGCGGCTTGCTCGGGTGACATGAAATGTGGTGTGCCCATCACCGTGCCGTCAATCGTCAGCGCCGGTGAACTCGTTGCCAACAGACCGCTCAACGGCAGGTCCTCCGTGGAACTCAAATGCTTGGCCAGCCCCCAGTCCATCAGCAACACTTCACCGTAGTCGCCCAGCATGACGTTGTCGGGTTTCAGGTCGCGATGGATGATGTTCTTGGAATGCGCGTAGGCGACGGCGTCGCAGATCTTCAGGAAAACGGTCAGCAGGTTGCCCAATGTGAAGCGGGCGGCCACATCGGCCCGGCCTTGCCGGATGTTTTCGAGGACTTCACGCAGATGGGATCCCTTGACCATCTTCATCGTGTAGTAGACGCGTCCTTGCGGATCCACACCGAGCTCGTGAATTGGGACAATGTTCGGGTGTTCGAGTTGTCCCATGATCCGCGCTTCTTGGAGGAACCGGCGCAACTTGGCGGCGGGGGTGTGTTCCTGGTCGCGGACAACTTTCATCGCCACGTTGCGTTCCAAGTTGCGGTCATGGACCTGGAGCACGGTTCCCATGCCGCCACTGCCGATGGGGGGGCCGAACTGGTAGTTTTGTGGGCGCAAATTCTCGGTTCCCAGCGCGCGGATCTCGGCCTGCTGGCTGACCTCCGTGCTGCTGCCAAGCCCAGTCGGCACGACGTCCTCGCGGATGGTCGGGAGATTCTCCATGTCAGCTTGACCGGGTGTGCTCATCAGTTGATGCGTGTTCAACCCCAGAAACGGCGAAATGTCACCTCTATTCGCCATGATTGCTTTGGCTTTGAATACAGGGCAGAGTGACACGTCCAACGCGATGGAAAGGGATTTTAGATGAAAACGCGAACAATCATCCTCGCCTGCGGTATCTTGATCAGCGGCTTCGGCCTGCTGTCTCAGGCAACGGCTGACACCCGTTATTCCGTGGGCATCTCGGTCACGCATGCGCGTGATTTTTACGAGCCGCTGGGTTCCTATGGTTACTGGGTTGACCTGCCCACCCATGGCCGCTGCTGGTATCCCGCCTATATCGGCCGCGACTGGCGTCCTTATGGGGCGGGACACTGGGAATGGACGGATCAGGGCTGGTACTGGGTCAGCGACGAGCCGTGGGGCTGGGCCACCTATCACTACGGGCGCTGGATGTATGATTCCTACTACGGCTGGGTCTGGGTCCCCGGCACAGAATGGGCGCCGGCCTGGGTCAGTTGGCGTGAAGGTGGCGGCTATGTCGGCTGGGCTCCTTTGACACCCGATTGTCACTTTGGTCCCCGCGGTGTCTTGGTCGTTGAGCACGTCCAGTTTCAACCGCGCTGGTGGGTGTTCGTCGAGCATCGCCGCTTCAGCCATCGCCACCGCCCTTCCACCGTCATCGTCAACAACACGACGATCATCAACAAGACAGTGAACATCACCAAGGTCGAGAAGGTGGTGAACAACAACAACACCATCATCGTCAACAACGGCCCTGAGGTCGCCGCCATCGAGAAGACCACCGACGCGAAGGTTCAGCGCGCCAATGCCGCCGACCTCTGGCGCGAGCGCTCGGAACGTGTTGTTCAACGCGCCAGCCGGGAAGGCGGTAAACCGCCGCCCGTGACGTCCACCCCGCCCGTTGGCCTGCGGACGACGCGTTCCACAAGTGCCGAACCGGCTGTCAGCACGCCGACTTCGACGCCGACCACCGCTGCGCGAACCGCACCGGCGGAATCGAAACCAAGAGGTCGAGATGGTGATGACAAGAAACGGGACTTCC
Source organism: Verrucomicrobiota bacterium (assembly GCA_041306525.1). Lineage (GTDB taxonomy): Bacteria > Verrucomicrobiota > Verrucomicrobiia > Palsa-1439 > Palsa-1439 > JBFZFE01. The sequence goes on from JBFZFE010000226.1 coordinate 4,779, forward strand.
TGCCCCCCGGCCTTGTGCGCAAAGCAGATAAGCCCGCGACGACCGAACGTGCCGTCGAGCGGCCCGCGGAAGCCAAGCCCGAGAAGAATGAACGCCCCGAACCGAACACGCCGCGCCGTCCGCCGACCGTGGTTCGCCCCGTGCCGACAGAACCGGCAACCCCGGCACCGAGCCCTGAACCGCCGCGCCGCCAATTCACGCGGCCCGAAGCGAAACCGGCACCGGCGCCGGAAGTTCAACCCCGAGCGGAGCCCTCGAACCAGGAGCGTTGGCAGGAGCGGATGCGCGAAGCCCAACAGCGCGAACGCGATCGCCGCAGCGTTGCACCGGCACCCTCACCCCGGGATGAGAATCGCGGCAACTTCAACCGTGGCGAAGGTCTGCCCCCGGCTCGCCCCGCGCCGCTGCCGCCGGCCGCCGCTCCCCCTGCTGAATCAACGACCGACAGCAAGTCGGGTGCAAAGGGCAAGGACGCCCGCGAAGAGTGGGAGCAGTACAAAGAGCAGAAGCGCAAGCGTTGAGAATCGGCCACGTCATCACGCGGTTGATTGTGGGTGGCGCACAAGAAAACACCATCGCCACCTGCCGCGGGTTGCGTGGTCGCGGCCATGAAGTCGATCTCATCAGCGGTCCGCAGGCTGGCCCCGAGGGTTCGCTGCTTGCCCAGACTGCCGATTTGCCGGTTACCATCATTGACGAACTCCGCCGCGAGCCGAACCCGCTGCTCGATCTCAAGGCCGGCCGCGCTCTTGCCCGGCTGTTTCGCGAGCGCCGTTATGATGTGGTCCATACGCACAGCGGCAAAGCCGGCATCCTTGGCCGCCTCGCCGCGAAGCGTGCCGGTGTGCCGGTTGTGGTGCACACGATTCACGGCCCTTCTTTCTATCCGTACCAGAATCCCCTCGGGAACTGGCTCTTTCGCTGGCTCGAACAAATCGCGGCCGGCTGGACCACTCACTTCGTTGCGGTTGCCGACGCGATGACCCGGCAGTATCTCGCGGCCGGTATCGGTCAGCCGGCGCAATACACGACCATTCGGAGCGGGATGGACGTCGAGGCGTTTGCACGCGCCCAGCCAATCGCGTTGCCGGCTGGCCCGGTGGTGGGAAAGGTTGCGCGCTTTTTTCGTCTCAAGGGACATGATTATCTCTTCGCAGCGGCGCCCCGGATCGTGGCAGAGATACCGGCCGTGAAGTTCCTGCTCGTTGGCGATGGCATTTACCGGCAGCATTACGAGCGTCGCGCCGTCACCATGGGATTGCGCGACAACTTCATCTTTGCCGGCTTGGTGCCGCCTGCCGAAGTGCCGCGCTACATCGCGGCGATGGATGTCCTCGTGCATCTGTCGTTGCGTGAGGGCCTGCCCCGCACACTCCCGCAAGCGCTGGCGGCCGGTAAGCCTGTCGTGGCGTTCGATGTGGACGGAGCCGGTGAGATTTGCCGCGACGACGAGACCGGCATTCTCGTTCGTCCCGAGGATACGAATGGCCTCGCCGACGCAGTGATTCGGCTGTTGCAGGACAAAACGCTGGCCGCTAGGATGGGCGCGCACGGCAGGCAGTTGGTCCGAGAGGAGTTCACGGAGGCGATGATGGTGGAGAAGATCGCGGCACTGTACCAACGACTGCTGCGCTGAGAAAAACCTATGCGCGCCATGCTCGTTTACTTCTTGGTCTTCGACGTGAGCTTTGCCTTGGCTCTGCTGTTCACGCCGATGTTTCGCAAGTTCTCCCACAGCTGGGGCTTTCTGGATGAACCCGATGCGGAGCGGAAGTTTCACACAACGGCAATGCCACTCCTCGGCGGTTTCGCCGTCTTTGCCGCCTTCGCGCTCAATGTCATGGTCGGCGCGGCTTTTAACGCATCGCTCGCTGCGAATTTTCAGCAGCTTGCGATTCTGGTCGGCGGCGGTGCCGCGATGCTGGTGCTGGGTGCGTACGACGACAAACATGACCTGAAAGCCGGTCCCAAGCTGCTGGGCCAAGTCGCGATCGCGTCGCTTGTCTGGTTCGCCGGTATGCGCATCACGTTGTTCATCGACAATGCGCTCGTCAGCTATCTGTTGACCGTCTTCTGGATTGTGGCGGTGACCAATGCGCTCAACTTTCTCGATAACATGGACGGTCTCTGCGCCGGCGTCGGCATTGTTTGTGCGTTGCTGTTCGCCTTCATTGCCGGCGTGCAAGAACAGTCTTTTGTCTGCCTGCTCGCGCTCGCCCTGGCCGGGGCGCTGCTCGGGTTTCTGCCGCACAACTTCAAGCCGGCAACCATTTTCCTCGGCGATTCGGGCAGCCATTTCATCGGGTTCATGCTCGCCGTGTTGCCGGTCATGACAACCTTCTACCGCGAAGAAACGGCGCCGACGCACCTGCCGGTGCTGATTCCGTTGCTCGTGCTCGCCGTGCCGCTCTTCGACATGGTGCTGGTGAGCTGGCGGCGCTGGCGGCGGGGGCAGGGCGTGGGTGTCGGGGACACGACGCACATTTCCCACCGGCTCGTGAAGCTGGGCTTGCCGGAGAGCTGGGCGGTGACATTGATCTATCTCATCACGCTGACGCTTGGCCTCGGGGCGACGATTCTGCTCTGGTCGGAACTCACTGCCGCCCTCATTGTCTTCGTTCAAGCCATCTGCATCCTCGCCACCATTACGCTGCTGGAGCGCCTCGGCAGCAAGTGAGCGTTGAGCGTACCAACCGCAGCATTGCCCGCGCATTCTGCCAACCCGCCGCCGAACCGTGGAAGAACCTCCTTGGCGGCCTGGTGCTCGGCGGCCAAACCCTCCTCGACAAAGCCGCTGCCCTTGCCGGCCACAAAGCCACCTGTGAAGCCCCCCGCTGGTCCGCGTCCCAGCAGATCGAACAGCGCCGTGCCCGGCTCCAACAACTCCTAGCCGGCGAACCCGACGACCGCCTGAAAATCTGGGCGCGCGTCAAACTCGGCGGCGAACGCGGCATTGACGTTGCCCGTGACTTTGGTTATCACAACGGCAGTGGAGTGAGCCAAGTGATTCACCGCCTCGAACAACAGGCCAAAGATGATCGGAAGTTGCAGGCCAAACTTCAGC
>JBFZFE010000227.1:0-5268 GCA_041306525.1 Verrucomicrobiota bacterium
GCATCCGCTGTTTGGCTGGCTGGTGCGCAACGGCGCTTCGCCGGACGACCTTGCCCGAGTGGCAGAACAGAAAATGACGATTGATGTTCTGGGCATGAACTTCTACCCGCAATGGTCCACGGTGCAGCTCTATGTCGACAGCGCCGGTCGGCTGGCCTACCGGGCTGTGGAAGTGGATGGCGCGGGATTTCGCTCGCTCATTGAGGATTACCACCATCGTTACCGCCTCCCGATCATGGTGACCGAGACCAGCGCGCGCGGCGATGTCACGGTCCGTTCACGGTGGCTCACGGCGTCGGTCACGGCGGTCAAACAGCTTCGGGAGCAAGCGATCCCGGTCATCGGCTACACCTGGTTTCCGCTCTTCACGATGATCGACTGGCGTTACCGGTTTGGACGGGGCCCGTTGCGGGATTACCGGTTGGACTTGGGCCTCTACACGCTCAATGGACCAAGCGGTCGTTGGCAGGCGACGCCGCTGGTTGAGCAGTTCAGTCATTACGTCAGCGACCCCGGTCATTCCGTCGGTCACCTGAAAGGAGGAAGTGATGCAGTTGCCGCAACATCCCCTGCAAGCTGAACGGCCGGCCTCGAACTTGCCGGCCGCGCCGCCACCGCGACTGTTTCGCTCCTTCTGGCTGGGAGGATTTGAGTCCTCCTGCCATATCGCTCGTTCCCGGCAGCGGCTCGACATGATTGAGATCACGCAGCACGACACGTTTGCCCGGGAAGATTATCGGTTGCTCACCGACATCGGGATCCGGGCGGCGCGCGATGCGGTGCGTTGGCACAAAATGGATCACGACGGGCGGTATGACTTTGCTCCCTTGGCGCCCTTGCTGGATGCCGCGCTGGAGACGGAGGTGCAAGTCGTCTGGACGCTCTGTCATTACGGTTGGCCGCAGGGGCTGGAGCTTTTGTCAGCAGATTTCGTGAAGCGCTTTGCGGCCTTTGCCCACGCCACCGCCGAATACATCAAGCGACGGAGCAACGAAGTTCCGTTCTATTGTCCCGTAAACGAGATCTCCTATTTCTCCTGGGCGGCCGGTCACATTGCGCGGATGTATCCATTTTACCGGCAGCGCGGCCATCTCGTGAAACATCAACTCGTGCGCGCGGCGATTGCGGCGATGGATGCGGTGCGGACGGTTGAACCACGCGCCCGGTTTGTTCAAACCGAGCCGATCATCAATGTGGTCCCGTCGCCTAGGCATCCTGCGCTTGCCCATCGGGCGATTGCGCGAACCGAAAGCCAGTTTGAGGCGTGGGACATGATGCTGGGGAAGGTGGCGCCCGAGTTGGGAGGCGGTCCGCAGTATCTCGACATTGCCGGGTTGAACTTCTACCACAACAACCAGTGGGTCCATCCCGGTCCTGTCGGGCTGCATTGGCACAAGGAGCCGCGCGACCCGCGCTGGGTGCCGTTGCATCGGATGCTGGCCTATTTTCACCAACGTTACCGGCGTCCCTTGTTCGTGAGCGAGACCAGCCACGTTGGCGTGGGGCGGGCGGCTTGGATTCGGGAGATTGCCGACGAGGTTGCCAAGGCCCGCGGACAAGGCGTGCCGGTGGAGGGGGTTTGTTTGTTTCCGATCCTCGACCGGCCGGATTGGGACAACCTCGATCACTGGCACAACAGCGGTTTATGGGATTTGCAGCGCAATGGCACCGGCAAGCTGCACCGCATGCTGAACCCTTCTTATTACGCCGAATTCTGCCGGGTGCGGGATATTCCCTTAGTTATAAAGGGAAATTTACCTATTGAGCCGGCATAGTCTGGTTGTCTGTTGCCGGGCAAAGGGAGAAGCGGCATGAATCGTCTGGCAAAATTGATGTTGTGTATTGTGATGCTGGGGATGCTGGGTTGCACAACGGCCCGGTCAGGGCGGACGCAAGGACAGTACATGGATGACCGGGCGGTGACTTCACGGGTGAAATACAAGATGGCCCAGTCGCCGACCGTGAGTGCGTTCGACATCCAAGTGACTACTTATGAGGGGGTGGTGCAGCTCAGTGGGTTCGTCGAGTACGATATCCAATCGCGTACCGCCGAGGAAATCGCCACGTCTGTTCCCGAGGTGCGCGAGGTCCGCAACTCCATCCAGGTTCGCAAGGAGTCGTCCGTCACGAGTGAACCGCGTGCCAATTTGCGTTCACCATAGCGGCGTGTGACAGTCGCGCTCTCTTGGTGGATTTAGCTGCATGACAAAATCCTTAAGATTGACCGAGGCGGCTGTTGAGCAGTACCGGCGTGAAGGCTTTCTGCTGTTCCCTGAAGAACTGTTTCCCGCCGGGAAGTTCCAGCGACTGAAAAACCACTTTGAGCAATTGCTGGCTGCGCTGCCGGCTGACAAGCGGCCCGAGAACATGGATGTGCCGCACTTCACGGACCCGGCGTTGTTTGAATGGCTGTTCGCTGATGAGGTGCTGGACCTGGTGGAACCGATTGTCGGTCCCGATATTGCCTTGTTCTCCAGCCACTTCATCTGCAAGCCAAGCGGTGATGGCAAGCGTGTGCCCTGGCACGAAGACTCCTCCTACTGGCGCGACATGGTGCAGCCGATGGAAGTTGTCACTGTCTGGCTGGCGGTTGATCCCTCCACCGAGGCGAACGGCTGCATGAAAGTCATTCCCCGCACCCATCACAAGGGCGGCTATTCGGAGTACGAGGATGTCGACAAGAAACTCAACATCTTCGCGACGGAGATCAAGCGGCACCAGTTCGATGAACGTACCGCTGTCTCCTGCATTCTGCAGCCGAATCATTGCAGTTTGCACGACGGTCGCCTGATGCATGGGAGTGAGCCAAATCGGAGCCAGGTTCGCCGTTGCGGTTACACGATGCGCTACATGAGCACCCGTTGCCGCTACAACGCAGCGAAGTATCCCTGGCATCAGATCTATCTCGCCCGCGGGCGCGACCATGCCGGCAACCAGTACGCCGATCCGACGGTGGTTTACGGTGACTTGATGCAGGCCCGTGTCACGGCCGGGAAGAAAGTGCATTAGCCAGCCCGGTGCCTTCGGTCCAGAGGTGGACCATTTCCGGAAACTGACAGGTGCGGCAGATCGATTTGTCGTGGACGCAGAAGTCCTGAAATATCTGCATCAATCCCTGCTGACGGCGTGCGGTATCGAGGAACGGTCTGGCAGTGCTCATGTTGCCGAAGAGTTGTGCGGCAGCCAGGCGGAGCGTTGAATTGGAGGCTTGGGCCTTCGCGGTGCGTTGCCGCTTCAGAACTCGCTCGAGCAGGCGTGAGTCACCGGCTTTGTCTGCCTGTGCAGCGACGAATGGCAACACGATGTTCGCCACGATTTCGGCCGCCCGCGCTTCCCCAATGAGTTCCGATGGTTTGGCCTGCGCCTTGCCGCCCAAGGTGAAATGTTGCGCCCAATACTCATCGCGAGCCTGGAGGAATAACTTCGCCGGGTCGCCGTCGCTCTCGATGGCGGCAATCGCCTTCTCGGCAAAATTCTGGTGGCGTTTGAGCAACGCCACCGCCGCACCGATCCGCCGGTGAGGATGATTGGCCGGGCGGATGCTTGCGGTGCGCCAGGTTTCGGCTCGGCAGACGCGGTCGGCAAAATCGGGACGCAGTTTCCACCACTGGCTCCAGAGCCGCTTCACATATTGCTGGCTGGTGGCATCGGTTCCCGACGGTTTGTCAGTGGGCAGGAAATTGGCGACTCCGAAGAGAAGGGCGGCAAGTTCCGTCCGGTGTTGGACGATCTCGTGGAGAGGCAGGCGTTGGGCGAGGGTGCGAAAAGCAGTTTTGTTTGCCTTGTAACCGAGACCTTCCATCCAGCCTTCATAGAACGCTTGTGCGGCACCGACGCGGTGCGTCCAGCGGGCATATTTGCGCATCTTCGCGGCAAAGCGTTCATCGCCGGCGGAGTCGAGTAGCTCTTGGATGACCCCGGGTGGCGCCGCCGCCAGCAGTGCCGCACAAGGGCCCTGATGGTTGCCAACGTTGTGCGGATATGCGTCGAGGTCGAGTTCGTCGTAGAGCACTTCCAGCGGGGTGTCGAGATGGTGCTGGAGCACGACCTGAGGGGTGATGTCACCGGCCTGCGTGTGCGGCAGGGCATCGCTGCCGGCTTCCCAGAGCACAACATGCAGCACGACATTGTTGTAGTTTGGATCTTCGTTGTGGCCATGGCGAAACCAATCATCGGCACGCAGATGGATCTCGACGTCGCCGCTCAACTCAGGATCGTCGCCAATCTGGACGGTGGCGTTGCGAAAATCGGGGCCGGCTTCGAGGTTCCACCAACCCGGGAAGAGGACGCGCACGGGGCGCCCGTCCATGGTGGTGAGTTTCTCGGCTTGGAAGCGTTGGTCGTACCAGATGGCTTGAACCAGACGTTCGCAAATCGGGATTGGTACGTAGTTGCTCTCCGCATCGCGCAAGACCACGGGCGCGAAGACAGAAGGCGTTACCGTGCGGAATACCTGGTCTCTGAGCTCGAAGTAGCGTGTTGGTTCCATCCCTTGCTCGTTGCTAGGCAGCCGAATATAATGTCCGCCCATGAAAACGCGAACCCTAATCTTGCTCTGTCTGCTGTCATTTTCCTCGCGGGTAAATGCCATGGAAATGCCGGACCCGGCTGCCACCGATCCGGTTGTCGTGGCAGTGCAGAAGGTCTTGCCGGCAGTCGTGAACCTCAGCACCGAACAACTCGTCAGCCGGCAAGGTCGCGATCCTTTTGAGGATTTCTGGCGGCAGTTCTTCGGCCAGCCGCGCCGTCCCCAGAATGAAGGACAGAGCCTCGGGTCAGGCGTCATCGTCGATGAAGACGGTTGGATTGTGACCAATTACCATGTCGTGCGCCGCGCCAATCGCATTCACATTGTCCGCGCTGACGGCGTGAAAACCGAGGCGCGCTACGTCAGCGGCGATGAAAGCAACGACCTGGCATTGCTCAAGATCGATGCCAAGGAAGCCCTGCCGTACGTGGAGATTGCCACGGAGCGTGAACCACTTTTGGGCGAGACCGTCATCGCTGTCGGCAATCCGTTTGGCCTGGAGCATACCGTCACCAAAGGCATCATCAGCGCCAAGAGCCGCACCTATGATGCTGGCGAGGTGCAGTTCAATGACATCCTCCAGACGGATGCCTCCATCAATCCCGGTAATTCGGGCGGACCGCTGATCAACACGCGCGGTGAATTGGTCGGCATCAACATGGCGATTCTATCGCAAGCCCAGGGAATCGGTTTTGCGATCCCGGCCAAACGCGTTGCTGCGATGCTTGCCAACTGGTTGA
>JBFZFE010000228.1:0-5573 GCA_041306525.1 Verrucomicrobiota bacterium
CGGCGAAGACGACCTGGAACTTGCCGGCTTGTTCGGCGATGGCGCGGAGCCAGTCGAGGTTGTGAAACAGCAGCCCGGCGCGTTTGTACGCCGTGGCGCGCCGGGCGAAGCCGATGGTCAACGTGCCGGGGTCCATGCCGGCCTGTGTTTCGGCGTTGACGCGATCGAGCAGGCGGCGTTTGGCAGCGATGTGTGCGTCCCAGATGCGGTCGTCGGGAATGCTCAGCGCATGACGCAGGCTGAAGGTGTCGCGGCTCTCGTCGGCCCACGCGGGAATGTACTGGTCAAAGAGCGCGCGAAACGGCGCGCAGGTCCAGGTGCGGGCGTGAACGCCGTTGGTGATGGAATCGATGTCGTACTCGGGGAACATCTCACGCGAAACCTGGCCATGGCTGAGCGCGACGCCGTTGACGTAGCTGCTCGCCGCCAGCGCGAGGTGCGTCATGTTGAGTTCGCCGTCGGTGGCGATTTCGTTGACGAGCGCGGCGAGGAAATCGCCGGTCAGGACGCGGTTGACGAGTTCGAGCGGAAACCGGTCATGGCCCGCGGGGACGGGTGTGTGGGTGGTGAAGACACATTGATTGCGGATGTGGGGAAGATCGGTGGTGGCGCAGGGGGCCCGGCCTTCGTCGCGCGCGGCGCAGCGGACGAGTTCGAGTGCCAGCAGCGCGGCGTGACCTTCGTTCATGTGGTAGCGCGCGATGCCGCCGTGGCCCAGCGCCCAGAGCATTTTCACGCCGCCGATACCGAGGACGGCTTCTTGCAGCAGCCGGTAACGGGTGTCGCCGCCGTAGAGGCAGTCGGTGATGTGACGGTCTTCCTCGGTGTTCTCGTCCATGTTCGTGTCGAGAAAATAGACCGGCACGACATGGCCACGGTCGCCCGCCACATCGAATTGCCAGGCGCGGAGATGGACCGTGCGGCCTTCGAGTTGCATCGTCACGCGGGCCGGTAGTTCGCGGACGAACTCCCCGACATTCCAAGGCTCGGGCGCTTCGGTCTGGAAGCCGTTCGGGTCCAGTTTTTGGCAGAAATAGCCTTGCCGGTGCAACAGTGTCACCGCCACCATCGGCAAACGTCGATCCGCTGCGCTGCGTAACGTGTCGCCCGCCAGTACGCCCAGACCACCGCTGTAGGTGGGCATGCGCGGGTGAACGGCAATTTCCATCGAGAAATAGGCAATGCGCTTTCCATTTCCATTGTTTGTCATGGAGAAGCCTACCGGCCCCGGATGGGCCTCACAATCGGGAAAGCCCTGCAAAGCCCACCGGCTTGGCAGCGGGGCCGTCGTGAAAAGCGCTGATTCAACAACTGGTGAGTACTCCGATTGAGAGTTCAGAACCGCCCCGCACATTTCCGCGTGGGCCTGAAGGCATACAAGGCGAAGCGCGACTTCGAACGCTCCCCTGAACCCGCCGGCAAGACAGGCGGCGACAGTGGCCGGTTGTTCGTGATCCAGAAACATGCCGCGAGCCGGTGGCACTACGATTTCCGCCTCGAGATGGACGGCGTCCTGAAATCATGGGCCGTGCCGAAGGGCATCCCGCTGCAGAAAGCCGACCGGCGGTTGGCGGTAGAGGTCGAGGACCATCCGCTCGATTACGCGAACTTCGAGGGCATCATTCCACCCGGTAACTACGGGGCCGGCACGGTGATGGTCTGGGATACCGGCACGTACGAGTTGCTCGAACACAAGCCCGGTCACCTCCGCATCGCGTTGCACGGACGCAAACTCGAAGGCCAATGGACACTGGTGCAGATGAAGAACACCGAGAAGGACTGGCTCCTGATCAAGAGCGCAGCCGATGCCAAACCGATTCGGGGAGTTGACGAGTCGGCGCTTACGTCCCGGTCCATGGAACAGATTGCCGCTGACCGCGGTGATTTCTGGCATTCCCATCACGAACTCAACGATCTGCCGCGCGCGGTTCCGCGGTTCGTCGAACCGATGAAGGCGAAGCCGGTGACGGCGCTGCCAAAAGGAAAATGGGTGTACGAAATCAAGTTCGACGGCATCCGCGTGCTGGCCGTCAAGCGCGGCGACGCGGTCCAGCTTTACTCGCGCAACGAGCGTTCGTTGACCGGCAGCTTCCCCGAGATCGTCGCCGCGCTGGGGCGGCTGCCCTGTGCCGAGGCTGTGTTTGACGGCGAGATTGTCGCGCTGGATGAGAACGGTCGTTCGTCGTTCCAGCTCATGCAGCCGTTCATCCACGGTCGCGGGCCGCGCACAGATCGTCCGCCGATGGCTTACTATTTCTTTGACCTGCTGAACCTCGAAGGCCGCGACTTGGCCGGCTTACCGTTGGTCAATCGCAGAGCCGTTCTCGAAAAGCTCCTGCCGGCCGGCGATGCGCTGCTGCGGTATTCCGCCAGTTTCCAGAAGTCGCCCGCCGCGTTGCTGAAAGAGATCAAGCGACTCGGGCTGGAGGGACTGGTTGGCAAGCGGCCTGACTCCCGCTATGAACCCGGCAAGCGCAGTGGCCAGTGGATCAAAATCAAATGCACCAACGAACAGGAGTTCGTCATCGGCGGCTACACGCCACCGCAGGGAACCCGTCAGCACTTCGGCTCGCTCGTGGTTGGCTACTATGAAGGTGACCGGCTGCTTTACGCTTCCAAGGTCGGCAGCGGTTTCGCGGACGCGACGCTCGCCAGCCTGTACCGCCAGTTCCAGACGAGCCGAGTGCCGGCCTGTCCTTTTGCCAATCTGCCGTCGCGACGCGGCGACCCGCATGGCATCAGCGCCGCGGAGATGAAACGTTGCGGCTGGGTCACGCCCGAGCAAGTCTGTCAGGTTCGCTTCACCGAATGGACCGATGACGGTCATCTGCGGCACCCGGTTTTCCTCGGGTTGCGCGCGGACAAGGCCGCCCGCGAGGTCGGGCGTGAATGACGGGGCGGGCGGTTTGCCGGTGCGTTGACACTCGCCCGGCTTGCGTGTTAGGTTCCGCGCCCCTGAGATGAGCCAGATCAACTACAAAGACACGCTGAATCTGCCCAAAACCGACTTCCCGATGAAGGCCAATCTGCCGCAGCGGGAACCCGCCATGCTGGCGGTTTGGGAAGAGGGCAACATTTACGGGAAGATCCAGCAGGCGCGCGCGACGGCGCCGCATTTCATCCTCCACGATGGCCCGCCTTTCGCCAATGGCGACGTCCATATCGGCACGGCGTTGAACAAGATCCTCAAGGACGTGATCGTCAAATACAAGACGATGCGCGGTTACCGCGTCCCGTACGTGCCCGGCTGGGACTGTCACGGTCAGCCGATTGAATACAAGGTCAAGAAAGAGGTCGAGAAAACGGGCGAGAAACTCTCGCAGGCGCAGTTGCGCCAGCGTTGCCGGGAGTTTGCGGCCGGTTACATCGAGACCCAGCGTGCGCAGTTCAAGCGGCTCGGCGTGTTTGGTGACTGGCACAATCCGTACCTGACGATGAGCCCGCAGTACGAAGCCGAGATCATCGGCGCACTGGCGGAGATGGTGGGCAAGGGCTTTGTGTATCGCGGCCAGAAGCCGGTTCACTGGTGCGCCTCCTGCCGGACTGCGTTGGCCGAGGCGGAAGTCGAGCATGCCGATCACACCTCCCATTCGGTGTTTGTGAAGTTTCCGCTCAAGGGCAAGACCGGTGAGTTTGCGGTGATTTGGACGACGACGCCCTGGACGCTGCCGGCGAATGTCGCCATCGCCGTGAAGCCCGACCTGACCTATGTCCGGGCGCAAGCCGGCAACGAGACGTGGATCGTGGCGGAAGGTTTGGTGGAGCAGGTTGGCAAAGCTTGCGGCGTCGCACTTGAAGTGCTGGAGAAGCTGCCGGGCGCGCAACTCGAAGGCATCGTGGCGCAACATCCGTTTGTGGATCGGGAAGCGCCGATTGTATTGTCGCCCTACGTCACGCTGGAGCAGGGGACCGGGCTGGTGCATACCGCCCCGGGCCACGGTGCGGAGGATTACGAAATCGGCCAGAAATACGGTCTGCCGACGTTGGCGCCCGTGGATGACGGAGGCGTGTTCACGGCCGAGGCCGGTCAGTTTGCCGGTCAGTTCGTGTTCAAGGCCAACCAGCCGATCATCGAGCATCTGCGCACGACCGGCGCCTTGCTGGCGACCGAGAAAATCCAGCATTCCTATCCGCATTGCTGGCGCTGCAAGAACCCGGTCATCTTTCGCGCCGTCGAGCAATGGTTCATCGCGCTCGATCATCAAGGCCTGCGCCAGAGCGCGCTCGACGAGGTCAAGAAGGTGCGCTGGGTGCCCGCCTGGGGCGAGAACCGCATCGCCGGTACCGTGGGCCAGCGGCCCGATTGGTGCATCTCGCGTCAACGCGCCTGGGGCGTGCCGTTGCCGTTCCTCGAATGCGAGGATTGCGGCGCGGCGTTGGTGGACAAGGCGCTCATCTTGAAGTTTCGCGAACAGGTGGCCAAGGACGGTGTCGATATCTGGTTCGAGCGCTCGGTCGCTGAGTTGTTCGGCGATGTGAAATGTCCGCAGTGCGCCTCCGGCAAGCTCGTGAAGTCGCCCGACATCGTGGATGTGTGGTTCGAGTCGGGCGTGAGTCACCGGTCGGTGTTGCGGACGCGTCCCGAGCTGGCTTATCCGGCGGATGTGTATCTGGAAGGCAGCGATCAACATCGCGGCTGGTTCCAGTCATCGCTGCTCACCGCGATGGCGACCGAGGGGAAAGCGCCGTTCAAGACGGTGGTCACGCACGGCTTCCTCGTGGTGCAGGTGGAGGAGACCGGCAAAAAGGCGAAGATTTCGAAGTCCGCCGGCAAGCCCGCCAACTCGGCCGACTACGTCAACAAGTACGGGGCGGATGTGTTGCGGCTGTGGATCACCTCGGAGGATTACCAGGGCGACATACCGTTGTCGGACGAAATTTTTCAGGGGGTCAGCGACACCTATCGGAAGGTGCGGAACACGTTCCGCATTTTGCTTGGAAACCTGTACGACTTTGTCCCCGCTCAGCACGCCGTGCCGGTGGCGGCCATGACCGAGATTGATCGTTGGTTGCTGTCGCGTTTGCAGGTTTTGGTCGAGGAATTGACGGCGGCTTACGAGAACTTCGAGTTCCACCGGGTCTATCACCTGGTGAATGCGTTTTGCACGGTCGAATTATCGAGCTTCTACGTTGACGTCATGAAGGACCTGTTGTACACACTGGCGCCCTCGTCGGGTCAACGGCGCTCGGCGCAGACGGCGATGCATGCGGTGGTTGGCGCGCTGGCGCGTTGCATTGCGCCGGTGATGCCGTTCACGGCGGAGGAAATCTGGAGTTTCCTGCCGGGGCGGGCCAGCGAGTCGGTGCATTTGGCGGAGTTCCCGGTGGCTGATGCAAAGCTGCGTGACACGAGCCTGGAGGCGCGCTGGGCGAAGTTGTTGGAAGTGCGCGGGGCGGCGGCGCTGGAGTTGGAAAAGGCGCGGCAAGCGGGACTGATTGGCAAGGCGCTGGAGGCGCGGGTGGAGATTGCGCCCGCGGACGAGGCGACCGGCAAATTGCTGGTGGACTTTGGGACGTTGTTGGAGACAGTGATGATTGTATCAAGCGCAGCGGTGAGCGCGCCAAGCGGCGAG
>JBFZFE010000229.1:0-5949 GCA_041306525.1 Verrucomicrobiota bacterium
CGTGAAACATGCCGAAGGCAGCAAGCTTGCTGATTACCTCGTTGTCCGCGACGAGACCCGCAGCGCCGACCGGCAGCAGCTCAACATTCATCTGCTCGCCCGTGACGTGAAACGCGACGGCGCCCTGATCCGCGCGACCGGTCAATGGAACACCGACGCTGTCGTCTTCCTCGCCAACAACGCCGCGGTTCAGGATTTCAAGGTCGGACGTTGGTACTACTACGACGAATGGATGAACGGCCCGGCAAGTATCACAAGAAAGGTTACGCCGACAGCGAAGCTGCCAATGCCGCATGGAAGAAGCAGATTCACGATTCCGACGGTGAAGCGTTGATCCCGCCGGTCGGTTGGAAGGAACAGTGGCGCGTCGGCGAATACCAGAAATGGCTCCGCATCGAGACGCCGCCCGGTACGCCGATGTTGTGGGTGCTCTATCCGAAGAAACAGGGCGAGCCCGAGCCGAAGTTCGAGTCATTGAACAACGGCACCAGCGTCCGCGTGACTCTCGGCAACGAGACCGACGAGATCACGATTGCCGACGGCAAAGCCAAGATCACGCAGGCCGGCAAGGAAACGGTGCTGCTTACCGGGAATTGACTTCCCAGCCTGGCAACTCGCCGCGCAGACCGCGAGGCTGCACGTCACGGAAACGCGGGTCACCGGGGGCGATGTCGCGGTAGTAAATCAGCACGGCGCCTTGATCGAGCAACGCGTTCTGCAACTCGGCGATGTTGGTCGCGCGCATCGGCTGACCGGATCGCACCGCCATCGCGGCAGCGATACCGGCGGCATGGCCGAGCGCCATCCAGCAGGGCTCCATGCGCAGTGTGCTGAAACCGATGTGCGTTCCCGAAACAGGCACCGGCGTGAGTAAATTATCGAGTCCCTTCGGCACCATCACGCCAAAGGGCACCGTGTAGGGAGCGGTCGGGTGACTGATAAAACCGTCGAGATGGACCTTGCCGGGCTCGCGTTCGTGGTGGGCGTGGGAGTCGAGCGCGTAATGGCTCGCGGTGATGCTGTCGCGATGAATCGGCGGTCGCCCCCCCGGCGTGACCGGCAAAGCGTCGTGGGCGGTGAAGAGATATTCGCCGACGATGCGGCGGCCTTCGCGGACATAGACTTGCCGGGGAAGGTTGGCGTTGTCGGTGTACTCGTCTTTCGCCAAACCCCACCGGCTGCACTTGGCGCGGAACTCGGCCGGTAACGCCGGGTCGTTCTGCGCAAACCAGAGTAGGCCGCAGATGTAATCGCGCAGCCGGGCGGCAAACGCGTCGCGCCACGCCCAGTCCGCCGTCGGCCAGGGATAATTCTCCTCGGGCAGGTCGGTCGAGAGGAAGGCGAGGTGCTGGTTGTTGCTGTCGGTTTTGCCGTTGGGCAGGCGAACGATGTTGACCAACCGCCCGATGCCGTCGAACTCCTGTTCGCGCGTGTACTTGCCGGCCACGCGGTTCAACCGGATGTCGTCCACCAGCGACGCGTACTCGGCGCGGTAGCCGGGAGGGCACGGGATGGCGACCCGGTTGCCGGGAACGTCGGTCAGACAGAGCCGGTAATTGAAGGCCTGAATGGTGTCATCGCCCGCGCCCGTCGAGCCGTCACCGATTTCATGAGGTGCGCTGCCCCAAGCCTTGTAAACCTTCCCGGCCAACGGCTCGTTCTGCTCGGCTTTGGCCTCGCGACGCGTGGTGAATGCGGCGCCCGCCATCGCAGCGAGATCGCCTTCGTAGGTGGCATCGATGAACACGCGCCCGGTAAAGGTCTCGCCGTCGTTGACGATTACCGAGGTGACGCGGTTACCGGACTTGGTGACGCCGCTGAGTTGCCGGTCGCGCAGCACGGTGATCTTACCGGCATGTTCAGAGAGCATGCCTTCGAGAATCTTCTCGGCGCCCGACGGCTCGAAACGATAGCCGCCGCTGCAATCGGGGTGATCGTTGTAATGGTCGCGGACGCGGTGGACGAACTCCATGAACAGTCCGCCCGTCGCTCCCCGCGTACCGATGTCGGTCGCCCCGAGCCCGTTGGCAGCGTGACAGAAGCTCCGCCCCGCGCCGCGGCAATCGCCGCCATGATGCCACCGGGGGTGGCGCCAACGATTACGACCTCGGTGCTCACTTCGTGAGCTTCTGCAGGGCTTCGAGGTATTTCTCGGTCGTCTTTGCCACGACGTGCGGCGGCAACACCGGGCCTGGGGGCTTCTTGTCCCACGTGAGTGTTTCGAGGTAATCGCGGACAAACTGTTTGTCGAAGCTTGGCTGAGCGCCGCCCGCTTTGTATTGGTCAGCGGGCCAGAAGCGGGAGCTGTCGGGTGTGAGCACTTCGTCAATCAGGATGACCTTGTCGCCCAAGAGGCCAAACTCGAACTTGGTATCGGCGATGATGATGCCGCGGGTGGCGGCGTAATCGCGGGCGAACTTGTAGACGGCGAGGGAGAGGTCGCGAACCTTGGCGGCCAGCGGTGCGCCGAGGATCTTGGCGGCTTCATCGAAGTTGATGTTTTCGTCGTGACCGGTCTCGGCCTTGGTCGAGGGGGTGAAGATCGGTTCCGGCAACTTCGAGGACTCGACCAAACCGGCTGGCAACTGGATA
This sequence comes from Verrucomicrobiota bacterium, assembly GCA_041306525.1. GTDB lineage: Bacteria > Verrucomicrobiota > Verrucomicrobiia > Palsa-1439 > Palsa-1439 > JBFZFE01. Next base: position 2,593 of record JBFZFE010000229.1, read on the forward strand.
CCGCAAACGGTCTGCGACTTCTTGTATTCTTTCCAGCCCGAGCCGCTGAGGTAACCGCGCACGATGCATTCCACGGCGAGTGGCTGACATTTCTTGACCAGCATCGCCCGGCCGCGCAGCGACTCGTGACGGCCGACGCGCGCGGCGATCTGTTCGAAGTCGGCGGTGATGAAGTGATCCTCGGTGATGGCCTTGAGTTTGCCGAACCAGAACTCGCTGAGCGCGGTCAGGACGCGGCCTTTCTCGGGAATGGGTGTCGGCATGACGACATCGAACGCGCTGAGGCGGTCGGAGGCGACAAACAGCAGGACGTCGCCGAGATCGAAGATCTCGCGGACCTTGCCGCTGCGGGTTCGTTTCAATCCGGGGATGTCGATCTGTGAAAGGGCTGTGCTCATGGCCCGTTCCTGTAGCGCAACGGCGGATTCATCTCAAGTCTGAACGCGCACGCCGCTTGCGCCAAGGCGATTGCAGGGTACTATACGCGCCAACAGGAGACCAACATGCAGGATGCAAAGCAGCGCCTCACGAACTTGATCCGCGAGGTCCGCCAGGCAGAGGAGGACCATGGCAAGAAAGCTGCCATCGTCACGACCCAGGCCAAGCAGAACTTGAAAATTGTCACGCTCGCGTTCCAACAAGCCGTGGTGCCGGTCTTGCGCGAGACCAGCGACTGGCTGCGCACGCAATTGGTCTCGACTCGTTTGTACGAGGAGAATTCCCATCCGCGCTGCCGCTCAGCGCGGCTGCTGGTGTTTCCGCTCAACTTCCCGGAAGCCGAGCCCGGCGCGCCGTATATCGGGTTTCGCTTCGACGAGGACGTGGGCGAGGTTTACTGCTTCATGCAAATGCGCGACGGCAAACTCAACGACACGCGTCACCCCGGCGACCTGCGCTGGAAACCCCACGAGATCACGCGGGAAGCCGTGCTCGAGGCCACCTACTCCTACCTCGACCAGCTCTTCCGCGCCCATCGCCGCCCCGCGCCCACCGCCGACGCGTAGTCAACAAACCTTCAAGTGACGCAGCGTTGCGGGTGCTGATGGAACGTGCCGTCCCAGGTCACCCCCGGCGCGCACGCCGCCGCCCCAGAGCAAATCGGTGGGCAACGGGTTGTTCTTGTTGGCCATTTCAACCTTAAGTCATACCGGGCCATCTCTGCAGACAGTCCGGTTTGGCGACGCCGATCGAAGATGTCGTCCCACCCCCCGCCACACGACGGAGTAGTTGCCAGAAGCCGACCGGGTCAGCGATACAACTTCTGGACCGATGACGAGCAGCGCGGGCGACCTTTTTGCCGAGTAAAAATCGCGCCGGGTCGGGCGGGTTACTTGTGGCGGGCGAGTTGATCGAGTGCCTGCCGGGCGGGGGCGTCGCCTTGGGCAGCGGCTTTGGTCAGCCAGTGGGTGGCTTCCTCTTTGTCTTTGGTCACGCCGGTGCCGTGCCAGTAGCAGAGGCCGAGGAGACGTTGGGCGTGGGCGTGTTCCTGTTCGGCGGCCTGACGAAACCAGTGGGCGGCTTCGCGTTCGTCCAGCTTCACGCCGGTCCCGCGGGCGTAACAGATGCCGAGGCTGGTCTGGCCGCGGACGTTGCCTTGCTGGGCTGATTTGCGATACCAGTCGAACGCGGCGGCGAAATCTTTCGCCACGCCAAGCCCCTGCCGGTAACAGTCGCCCAGACCAGCCTGTGCCAGTGAGTTGTTCTGTTGCGCTGCCTTTTGGAACCACTGCAGTGCGTCGGCCCCATTCTTTTCCACGCCGAAGCCGGTCACGTAACAGAAGCCGAGTTCCGCCTGCGCCGGTGCGTGGCCCATCTCGGCAGCTTTGCGATACCAGTCGACGGCTTCCGCGGCGTTCGGCTCGACGCCGATGCCGTAACGAAAACAATCGGCGAGCCCATTTTGCGCAAAGGCGTTGCCCTGTCCGGCGGCCTTCAAGTACCAGCGGAAAGCCGTCTTGCCATCCTTGTTGACGCCGTTGCCCAAGAAATAGGCGTAGCCCAACGCGGCTTGTGCGGGCGCATAATCCATCTCGGCCGCCTTGCGGAAACAGGTGATCGCTGTGGCAAGGTTCTTCTCGAGACCCCAACCAGTCCGGTAAAATTCACCCAGTGACGTGATGGCGTAAGGGTGGTCCTGCTCGGCGGCTTGTTGGTACCAACGGGCGGCATCCGTCTCGTTCCGCGGCAAGCCAATGCCGTCCCGGTAACAGTTTGCCAGTTGGACCTGGGCGTTGGCATCGCCGAGGTAGGCCGCTTTTCGAAACCAGTTGACCGCCTCGGCTTCGTCCTTGGTGACGCCGATGCCGTGTTGGTAACAGAACCCCAGCGCCGTCTGGCTGCTGGCATTGCCCTGATCAGCGGCTGTGCGCAGCAGCTTCAACGCTTCCCGCAGATTCCGCGCCACGCCGATCCCATCCCGGTAGTAGACCCCCAGTTTCGCCTGACCTTCGGCAAAACCGAGTTCGGCTGCTTTTTGGCACCATTTGAACGCCTCCGCATCATCGGCCTTCACACCCACGCCGCGCCGGTAACAGGCCGCCACCTCCAGATAACCATGTGGCCAGTTCTGTTCGGCCGTCCGCCGGTAATACTCCAGCGCCAAGGTCGCATTCGTCTCCGTCCGCACGCCAAACTGATAACACTTGCCGATGAGGTAAAGCCCGGCCGGCAAGCCCTGTTCAGCCGCGACTTTCCACGTGGCGAAATCGCCTTGCAGTTTGTTCAGCATCCAATGCTCCACGGGATGCCCGGGCGCCTGGAGGATCCTACTGGCAGTCGTCGCCAACTTGTCGCGCTCTGCCTGGGCCAGTGGCGTCGGTGGCGTCGCTGGAGCGGTCACAGCTGACTCCAGGGGGTGAAGAGTTCCTTCGAGAAATGCAGCCACAACAGCCAACGCGATCCAGTTCGATTTCAGTTTCATGGTTGTGGCGCGGAAACTAACAAAGCGCCACCGCCGACCGCAAGCCTCGGCCGGTCTCGAATGGCCAAGTGCGGGTGCTTGCGTTGGGCGTCAGGCTGACGCTATCCTCCTGCCGATGAGGTTCACGGCACAAGACGAACGTTTCATGCGGCGCGCACTGGCGCTGGCGCGGCGCGGGCTGGGGAGAACCAGTCCCAATCCCGCCGTGGGTGCCGTCGTGGTGCGGGCCGGCAAGGTTGTCGGTGAAGGCTGGCATCATCAAGCGGGTTTGCCGCATGCCGAAGTCGAAGCGTTGCGGGGCGTCAACGCGCGCGGAACCACGCTCTACGTGACGTTGGAACCTTGTTGCACGCAGGGGCGAACACCGCCCTGCACCGCGGCGATCATCGCCGCGGGGGTCAAACGCGTCGTCGTGGCCGCCACTGATCCCAATCCGC
>JBFZFE010000230.1:0-3990 GCA_041306525.1 Verrucomicrobiota bacterium
CCTTCGGCATGGAACCGTACCTGTGCCGGGCGCTCCGGGTAACCGAAGCCGAGCAAATCCAGATGCAACAAATGCTCGACGCAGTCTGGCAGGGGGCCGACGCCCTGGCGCCTTGTTTCACTTTGACGCCCACGAACGACGCCTTGCTGGTGACGTGGAAGGGGGAGACGTTCCGCGATGTTTATCGCGCCCAGCGCGAGGCGGCGCGCAATCAGGTGCTGACGGGCGCGAAGGGGATTCTCGGCGCCGAACGCGGCGAGGTGCTGGGGTGGTTGCCGCAAGCCGGCACCATCGGCTGGCCGGATGTGTTGCCGGAACCGTCCCGGGTTTCGGGCGACTATCGGTTGACCGTATCGGTCACCAACGCCAACGGCGTGATCGCGATGCGCTACATTGCGAAGCTCGACGACAAACACAGCGTCAGCGGCTCGAACCCTGGTCTCGGCCCGTGGCCGGGTTTGGGCGAACAACTGGGTGTGCCGCGCCAGACCGTGTTGAGCAACCTGGCCGTCCGGCGCCAGAAGCCGACGATGGGACTCATCCAGTACCGCGACCCGGCGGAACCGCTCGACAACGCGCCCATTGCCGCCGAAGACACGGTCACCGGGCAGCGCTATCTCTACATGCCGGCGCCGGCAATGCATTGACGCGCCGGCGGGTGTCCCACCAACATCCCCGGATGCGGCGGGTCTTGACTCTGGTGCGCGGCAATCTCACATTGGCGGCGGACGCACTGCCAGACGCAGACGCACCTGACCGTGGCCGTCGGGCAGGATACGGTTGAGGACCACTTGCGAGGCGAGACGCGATATTTTACGCAGGTCACCCGGCGTACACCAACCAACGGACTCCTTGATCGGCTTCATTCCCCACGACCTCCATTCCCACGATTGTGAGACTTCGTTTGCCGGGCCGCTCCCAGAACGGGCGGCCCCTCCTTGTGCGGTGGATGTTACTGCCGGCCACCGGCAAGCGCGAGCGAAAACTCCCCTCGAGGCCAACTAATTCCGAACACCTTCGAAATGCTTGCCCCGCACCTTGCCGGGCTTGAGGTCCCAGAGCAACCAGTCGTCGTCGGGAACAAACCGGCGTTGCGCGGTGCTCCACTTCTTCGGCAACCGGCGATTCAGTTGCTCCAGGAAAGGCAGCAACGGCCGCTGCGGCTTGAACTGCTTCTCGTGGGCATCGAGCGGGATTTCCTCGCGCCAGCCAAACGGTTTGCGGTAACGGGCAAAACCGAAGCCGTCGAAGAAGTTCTCCGTGTTGATCAGCGACAGATACCACAGGCTCGGCATGCCGCGCGGGTTCTGCTTGATCGGCACTTCGCGGACGAGTTGTTCCAACAAAGCCACGCCCGGCGCGTCGCCCTGCAGGTGTTCACGCAGCTTCGCCAAACTGGGAAACGCCACCGGGGGACTGACAAACAGGACCGGCTTGTGCTGTTGGGTCGCAAGAATCACTTCATGGGGTGTGCCGACGCTGTAAATGTTGGTCGGGCAATAGGAGACCGTGAAATCGCTGGTGTCCACCATCCGCAGATCGATGTGGAGCGTCTCCCAGAACTGTTCGGCGCACCACGCCCGCTTGGCGGCGCCCTGCGGCCCATCGGCGTAAGTCCATTCCGTGCGGATCCGATCCACGCTGCCCTCGTCCTCGCGACCGTACTCGTAAAGGCCGCGCACACCCGGCTTGAACCACGGGTCAAAGACGGTGACGCCCATTGCTTGGAGGAATTCGCTGACGCGATTGCGCCAGCCCATCTTCTTTTCTGCCGCGCGGGAAGCCACGAAATCCATCGGTCCCGAGAGATAGACGCGCGCCGATTGCAGCAGCCCTTCACGACGTTGGGATCGAGCCATGGCGCGGATGGTACGCCACCCCGCCGCCGGGCTCAAGCGCAGTGTCTGCTCCCGATCCGCGGCAAATCGCAGCACCGGTAGCATAGGCCTCTGTGCCTGTGCCGTTGCGCGGCGTTTGGCTGGCGCGTTGACCCAGCAATGGTATGCGGATGGCAGTGCCGTGCGGCAGGTGGTGAAACAAGTCGAACAACGGAGGCAGACAGATGAGGAAATGCAGCGAGAATCGACGCAATTTAGCAGGAGATTTCAAGACTCAAGCCGCGACGCCTATCATCGGCAGCGTCCATTTCAAAAACGGCCCGGCTTGACGTTCCCCCGAGACGGACCCTATGCTGCCGACGTGGATGCGCCGGTAACAATGAAGACAGTCGGACGCCGCCGCCCTTCGACGGGTGGACTGGAAGCCGCCGATTCACTGTTGCGGCTGGTGGTCGAACTGCGCCGCGGCAAGCCGTTCATTCCACGAGGCGTTTACCGCTTCCACAGCCACGAAGAAAAGGATCAATGGATCCTCAAAATGCTCAGCCGCTAGAGTCCCGCCCTCCCACGCTGGACGATTTGTTGACGCTCTGCCGTCGTCTCAACGAGAACAATGTTCGTTATCTCGTCGTCGGCGGGATGGCGATGATCCAGCACGGGTTTGTGCGCGCGACTGAGGACATTGATCTGCTGATTGATCCCTCCGCTGCGAATCTGGAACAGCTCAAGACCGCTCTCTCCTATCTGCCCGACGGCGCCATCCAGGAAGTCCGTCCCACCGATGTCGAGCAGTACACCGTTGTCCGGGTGGCCGACGAAATCTGCCTCGACCTGATGAAGGCCGCCTGCGGCATTGAATACACTGAAGCTTCGCAACAGATTACCCGTATCAACATCCAAGGGGTCGAGATACCATTCGCCAACCTCGACCTGCTTTGGCGCATGAAGCAGACAGACCGGGAAAAGGACGCTCTTGACCGCCTCTTCCTGTCCGAGAAGCTCAGCAAACGTGCCACGTAGCGCCATCTCCTTGCGCGTCCGACTGAACTGAAACTGAAGGACGGAGCTCGCCCCACTTGGTTGCGGCTTTGCCGCGTCAACGTTGCCTCACAGATCCGCGCGGACCTTGAGGCCGGGGATGCGCTGGAAATGCGGGTCTTCGGTGATCAGCACCGCGTTGGCTTTCTGCGCGCAGACGCTAATCAGGATGTCGGTGATGGGCAGAATGTTGCCCTGCCGGTCCAAGCTCCACGCCAGTTCGGCGGCCTCATTCAGCAACGCCGGCGACAACGCCACTTCGGGCACAATGCGGAAGAACTCCGCGAGTTGCTCTTTGACGTTGGACTTGACCACGCCACGCAGGACTTCGATGCGGATAATGCCGCAGGAGACCAGTTCACCGGCTTGCACCGGCACGGCCAACAGCGTGATGGGATTGCGGCCCGACCGCATCCACGAGATGTACTTGCTGGAATCGACAAGAATCATGCCCGGGACGGTTTCTCGCGTTCGCGCACGGCCAGTACGTCGTAGGCGGGATCCACTGCCCCAGCGAACTCGTCATCGGCCAACGGCGACTTGATAAGGCGGCTCAACCGGATGGCGCGTTCTGCTTCACGAAGGGCGAAATCAATGGTTTCCCTGCGCGTCTTCAAACCCGCCATCTCGCGAATCCGTTCCAGTCGTTCCTCATCCAAGACAATGGTTGTCTTCATACGGCAAATGATATGGCTGAATCCGCCATAGGGCAAGCCATAGCTCCGCAGTGGGTGCAGGTCAATGTTTTGGGCAGGTAGCATGGGCCTACTGAACTGATAGGAACTGATAGGAAATTGCTTTTGCGGCGGGGGCCAGAACGGGTGGCAGCAGGGGGGTTATTGCCGAGCATTACGCGGACATCTATGCCGAGCTTTCGCAACAGGGAGCCTTGAGCCCGTAGAACGATCTGGCCGTGGCGGCGACCTGCCGGGCGCTCGGTGCGTCCCTGCTGGTCGGGCCCCTCGACGAAGCGCATTTCCGCCGTGTGCCGGGGCTGGTGATCCATGTGGTCATCAGCACCGCAACCTGATTCGGGTCGGAAAACAGGGCCCACTCCGCAGGTTCACCCGCCGGCAGCGATTCAGTCTTGCCAGTCGGTCTGGATCTGGAGGTC
>JBFZFE010000231.1:0-4455 GCA_041306525.1 Verrucomicrobiota bacterium
GGGATCGGTCCCGTGAGCCTCGCGGCCGAGGCGGTGCGGCGGTTGGATTTCCAACCTTGAGGATGGGTTGGCCCGGCGGTGGTTCGTGGCCGCCGGCGCGCGCGCCGCGTTGACTTTGGCGAGGGAAACGTGGATAGAAGCGGGCACCATGAATCGCTGGCTGTTTCTTCTCGGCTTGGGCGCGCTCCTGTCGGCGGCGCGCGCGGAGTTGCCCGTTGATCTGCCGACCAATACGCCCACCAACCGGCCCGCCCCCGGCATCAACGTGCCGGCCCCGCTTCGCGGCGGCACGGAAACCAATGCGCTGGCCCAGCCGGCCCAGCCAGCACCGGAGCCAGTCCGTCCGCCCACCGTCAAGAGCGGTCTGCGCCTTTATCCGCCGCCGCGCGCCACGAATGACTGGCTGCGGTTGCAGAACCAAGATTTGGTGCCGGGCCGTTTTCTGGGTTGGGAGGACGGCGCGCTGCGGTGGGAAGTCGCCGACGCGCTGCGGCCGGTGCGGTTTCGCGGCAGCGGCCTGGCGCGCTGGGTTTGGGCCGCGCCGGCGGCGGTCGCGCCCGGCGCGGACCGGTGGGTGGTGCGGTTGACCGACGGGAGCTTGTTGCCGGCCCAGGAGGCGCGACTGGAGGAGAAGACGGTGGTGGCGATTGGCACGGTGGCCGGCACGTTGCGGTTGCCGCGCGAGATCGTGGCGGCCCTGTATCGCAACCCGTATCCCGCCGGCAAGGGACGCATCCTGCACAACATCGAAGACTGGGAATTGGTCGGGGCTGCCGGGCCGCGTGACGGTGTCGTCGCGCCCGGTGGCGGGCGGTTGTCCTACGCGGCGGTGTTGCCGCCCGGGCCGGTGTTGTTGGAGTTTGATTGGCCACGGACGGATGTTCAAGTGCGGTTGCCGCTGCAATCGTTCCAGAACTACTATGTCCGAAGCGACATCCACATGCGTCTGCGTTTCAACAGCGAAGGGATACAAGTCGAAGAGGAGGTGGGTGAAATTGGGAGAGGTGGGGAGACCGTGACGCGGCCCGAGGGCGCCCGGCCCCGCGTGGGGGTGGCGTTGCATCCGGGCACCGGCAGCATCGCGGTGTATATGGATGGCAAGTTGGTTGTGAAACAGCACGACGGCCCGCGCGTGGAACCGTTGCCGCAGGGCATTTCGGTGCAAGATCTCGCGACCGACTCGCTGCCGATTCGCGCGGTGCTCATCACGCCGATTCAGGATGATCTGGCCCTGCCGGATGTGCCAGGCAACGCGGACTTGATCCGGCTGACCAACGGTGATGCCATGGCCGGCACGCTGACCGGTCTCACGGCCACGAATTTGTCCTTCACCGGTCTCCCCGGCGCGCTGGAGTTGTCCCTTGAGCGGTTGGCCGCCGTGATGTTCGCCACGGAGGGTCGCGCCGCGCTGCGCCACCGTGAGAACGACGTGCAACTGCACTTCCACGATGGCGGCCAGTTGGTCGCGGAATTGAAGGAAGTGACCGCCGACCAAGTGATCGTGGAGAGCGGCGCGTTTGGCCGGGCCACGGTGCCGCGCGCCAGCCTGCACGGCCTGCAAGCCCCGCCGGCGGCCGATCCCGACGGGTCGCGCGAGGCCCAGCCGGGGACTCTCGGGTTGCGCGGAGGAAACCTGCTCAACGGCCAGTTGGTGGGCGTCACGGCGCAAACGGTCACGTGGCAGCATCCGCACGCGCTCGACCCGCTGGAGTTCGCGTTGACCAACGTGGTGTTCGTCAACGCCGCGGCGGCCGACGCGCTCACGAACCTCCCGCCGGTGTACACGCGCGTCGCCCGGCCTCTGGGTAGGCCGTCGGCAGATGGTGGCGCGCTCACGAACCTGCCGCCGTTGCTCGCGCGGGTTCAGCTCAGCAACGGCGACCAGTTGGTTGGAGAATTGAAGGAAGTCACCGCCGACCAAGTGATCGTGGAGAGCGACGTGTTTGGCCGGGCCAAGCTGCCCCGTGCCAGTGTGCAACGCCTGCAACTCCCACTCAACCAGCCCGACCCGCCGGCGGCCAACCCCGAAATCCGGCACGAAACCCAACCGGGCATCATCGGGTTGCGCGGGGGAAGTCTGCTCAACGGCCAGTTGGTGGGTGTCACGGCGCAAACGGTCACGTGGCAGCTTCCGCACGCGCTCGACCCGCTGGAGTTCGCGCTGACCAATGTTGTGTTTGCCAACCTCGCGGCGACCGTCGCGCCCACGAACCTGCCGCCGCTGGCCGCGCGGGTCCGTCTCACCAACGGCGACCAGTTGCGCGGCGAACTGGTCGGCGTGGACGCCCAGAGCGTGCACTTCCGGCCGTGGCACACGGCGCCGCTGCGGATCTCGCGCCGCCAAGTGGCGGAAGTGCGCCCCGGCGGGCCGCCCGAGGGCGTGCTGGATGCCGGCCCCATCGAGAACTGGAAGCTTCCCCCGTTGCCCGACCGACCCGGGGATGTAATCTACGTGCGCAGCCTGCCGTTGCCGCCGTGCGTCCGGCTCCAGTTCGAGATCGAGCCGCTCGCCAACGAGTTGTTTGCGATGGCGTGGCTGTACTCCCGCGTGCCCACCAACCAGCAGCGACCGGCCGGTTACCTGCTTCATTTGATGAACAACTGGATGGGCGTTAGTCAATTCGTCCTCAGCCCGGACGACGGCCAGTTACGGCAGGGGAACACCACCAGCCACGGCGCGCCCGGCTTGGGCGAACGCGCCGTCTCCGAGATGACGTGGCTGTTGGACACCGTCAAGGGGGAAGCGGTTGTCCTGCTGGACGGCAAACAAATCGGGCTGATGCGCGGCAGACGGTCCATACCGGTAGGGCCGGCCCCCCTGCTGGATGGCGAACAACCCGGACAAGCGAGCAACCCGCCGAAGACCGGCCTCGGCCAGGAGATCCGGATCGAAATGCCAGACTCGGCTCGGTCCGCCTGCTTGCGCAGCGTTCTGGTCAGCGAATGGAAAGGCGGCACGGACTTTGTCGCGCCTCCCAAGGCCGACGCGATCCGGCTCCACGATTTCACGCTGCTGCCCGGCCGCATTGAGGGCGTGCGCGACGGGATGGTCCATCGGGCCGGGCAAGACCCGGTCCCCGTGGCGCGGGTGTCCTCGCTGTTGTTCAACCCGGCCGAAGGCGAGCCCGTCCGGCGCGCCGCGCCGGATGCGCGCGTCAGGCTCTGGAACGGCGATGAATTGACGCTTGCCGGTTTGCAGTGGGTGGAGGGCGGCATGACCGGCACGAGCGCGGCGTTGGGTGAAGTCACCCTGCCTGCCAACGCGATCCGGCGGCTCAACTTCCGGCCTTACGACCCGCCACCCCCGCCCTCCAACCCGTAGGGCCCACGACCCAGCGTCGTCAACAGGGGATTCTGAACCACCATGCGTTTCCTCGCCCTGTTCCTCGTCAGCGCGTTGGATGCGCGCGTCGCCGAACCCGACCCCGTCGCGCCGCACCGCGAGTTTGCGGGCCGCTGGCAGAAATATCAGGCTCGCGCCTCAACGACGATCTCAGCCTGCCGGTCGGCCCGAAGGTCAAAGGCGACTTCGCACTGGCGATTGTCTGCCGGACCGCCAGCGTCAGGCGGAACAACCTCAGTTTGGTTCTGAGCGGTGCTGCGCGACGGGTGGGTGAACATGTACACGTTCCTCTCGTTCACGAGTTTCAGCCCGTCGGGACCAATGACGCCCAGCGCTTCGTGGCGAACCTCCCATTGCCCGTTCAAGCTTTGCGATCGCATTTGTCAATCATTCCTTGTTCCTGTGCTCGGCGGGCCGGCGTTTGGTGGTGGCGCGGCGCAGGGCCAGGACCTGGAATGGTTGGAGGGAAACCTCGCCCGCGGCGTAGCGGGCCGGCGTGTGCAGTTCGGTCGCCGGCCACGGCAGGTTGAACCGCCCGCCCTGGCCGTCCCAGTTGACCGCCAGCAGTCCTTCGTGCTGCGCGCCGCGCGGGATCACCATCGTGCCCCACGAACTCGGATAGCGCCGCACCCGCGCCGGCAACCCGAGCGCCTCCAGCACCCGGCCCAAGGCGCCGACCGGCAACGCGCCCAAGACGATGATCCGGCCCTTGCCCACCGGCCGTTGCACGGCCCACGGCGCACCCGCCACGGGACCTTCAAGCCAGCGACCGAGGACAACGCAATCGGGCGCACGCGGTTCCAAACCGGCCACGTACCCCGACAACTGCACCGGCTCGGCGCAGCCGGCGAAATCGCCGCGCACATCGTTCAAGCCCAAGGTCCACAACGTCCGCATCCCGGCCAGTTCATCAATGCGGCCCAGCCCGGCGTCGGTATGCACCGTGGCGTCATCGGTGCGGAAACCGGTCATCGGGCCGACCACCCAGGTTCCGCCCGCGCGGACCCAGGCTTCCATCCGCTGCACGAACCCCGCCGGCAGCAGGGCCTGGAACGGCGAGAGAACGACCCGGTAGCGGGCCGGATCGTCCTCCTGCGTGCAATGATCCCGCC
>JBFZFE010000232.1:0-3982 GCA_041306525.1 Verrucomicrobiota bacterium
AGGCCATCGCGAAGACTCCGGCCCACCGGTCGGAGAAAAACGACCATGAACAACAACCCCAACCCCGGCAACAGCGGCAAGGAGAAGCAGATGAACGCAATCGCCAGAACAACATCAGTCGTCATGCTTCTCACCTGGGCCTTGGCCCGGGCAGCGCGGCTGGCAGCCACTGCTGGTCTGTTGGCGGGCGCGATCGGGATCGCGTTCCGAGCCGAGGCCGCCGAGGTGGCGGTGTCGAAATCCCAGTACAAACCGGGGCCGACCGCGCCCCGCACCGGGATCGAAGATTGCACGGTGAGCGCTCCGACCGGTGCCTACGAGGTGGTCTATCTGGAGTTCGACGCTCCAACGAAGTGGACTTACATGGGATCCTGCCGCGACGGGAAGATCCGCATGGACAACCTCGTCGGTCTGCGCGAACCCGGGGGATGGCTGACCATTCAGGGCAACAGTCTCACCGGCAAGTTCGTGCGCAGCATCAGCAAACAGTTCTTTGAATTCAGCGTTGACGCGACGTTGAACGGCGCCGTCATTTCCGGCACGGTCTCCTGCCGGCAGTCCATGGACAATGCCGCCCCGCAATCCGGGAAGGTCACCGGGTTGCGGCGGAGCGAGGCGGAACTGGCGAAGATCAACGCGCTGAGCAAGGATGCGTCGTGGCCGAACTATGGCGGTCCCGCCGGCTTCGGCCGGGCGGCCAAACCGACCGGAGCGCCACTGGTGGACGGCATCGGCGAGGCCAAGGTGCTGTGGCGGAGCGAGGAGCAGATCGGGCAAATGCTCGCGCCGTTGACCCGCTTCATGTACAAGTGGGGCCACGCGTCGACTATCCGCACGAGTGCCGGCAGTGCGTCGCCCATCCTGGAGGATGGCCGGATCTTCGTCCATCTGAGTTATCCGAGGGGCGACGACTACTACCTGGACAACGGCAGAAATGGCCCCCATCACATGGTGGATGAGGCGAAGAAGGCGGGATACGCGGAGTTGCCCGACTTCGCCAAGGAGAAGATCCTGCTGTCGGCGGACGAGGTGATGGTGGCCATGGACGCGCAGACCGGCAAGACGCTCTGGAAGGCGGTCATCGCGAACCGCGCGGAAAACAGCCAGTACCACAAGGACCGTGGCTTTGACCGGACCCCCGTGGCGGGGGAGGGGAAAGTCGTCGGAATCGGTAGGTACGGCACCCTGTTCTGTTTCGAGGCCGCCAGCGGCAAACCCCTGTGGGAGGCGCCGGCGGGCGTGAGCCATGCCCCGAAACTCGTCATCGCCGAGGGCGTCGTGGTGGCACCGAAGGATGGGAGTTGGGCCGGATTCGACCTGAACACCGGCAAACTGGCGTGGAAACACCCGGAGAAGATTGCTTCATACGGCCTGTCGGTCTGGCCGAACGGCGGCCGCCAGTACCTGGTGGGTTACGTGGGCGGTAAACGGTCGGGGGGTGATCATCTTCTGTCTGGCGGTAATCTGGTTTGCATCGACACGAAGACCGGCACCAATCTATGGTCAACGCCGTTCGAGGCCGTCTCCCCTCTGGGGGGCGTGGTGATTCAGGGTGACATCCTCCTGGGATTCAGGTCCGGCGGCGAAGGCGCCAAGGCCGTGGGGGTGGCTTACAAACTCAGCACGAAATCCGCGGAGAAATTGTGGGAAGTGCCCAACTTGGGTGGCTTCGGGTACTATCCGCCGATGCCGGTCGCGGGCAAGCACGTGTTCTTCGCCAACAGCAGCGATTCGGGCGCGAATACGCACGTGGTCGTGGACCTGATGACCGGCAAACAGACCTCGACGGTCACCGGTGTCGCGCCGGGCAACGGGGGATACCTGCTCAGCATGGAGAATCTTGTCCTGGTTCGTCAGGATGGTACGCATGGGCGCAACGTCTTCGGCTCGTACAAGGTGGATGTCGCGGGGCAGGCCAAGACACCGGATCCCACCGGCTGGGCCCCTCCCTTCTACAATTCCACCAGTTACCACATGCCGGTCATGTATCCGGTGGCGGAGGGCCGCATCTTCCTGCGGTTGGGCGACGGCATCTACTGTTACGACCTGCGCAAGAAGGATTGAACCGCTGGCCGTGACGGCCCAGTACTGAGGAGTCAGGAACATGCAAACCAGCATTGCAGACCACGATACGGACCGGTATCATGACCGCCCCATGCGCAACCCCAACCACGACAGCAACCGCAAGGAGAAGCAGATGAACGTCATCACCAAAACAACCGCAGTCGCAGTGCTTGTCGTGCTGGGCCTGACCCTGACGGTCTGGTCGGCGGAAACGCCCCCGGTTCCGAACAACGGCGCGGCGAAACCTGTGCCCCCGCCGCAACGGTCGATCGGTTTCCGTGGCGACGGTTCGGGCGTGTTTGCTGACGCCAAGCCGCCAACGGAGTTCGACGCGCAGACCGGCAAGAATCTACGCTGGAAGGTGGCACTGCCCAATCACTCGAACTCCTCGCCGATTGTCGTCGGCGACAAGGTGTTCGTCGTCTGCGCGGCCGGTTGGCCCGAAGGCCAGGACTGCGCGCAGTTGCTCTGTTTCGACGCGGCGACCGGCAAGGAGTTGTGGCGGCGGGACGTGGACGAGTTCGCGATGCGACCGGCCGAGGAAGCCAAGGCGGCCCGCGCGGTCCGGGCCGAGTATCACCGCCGCATCCGGCTGTTGAACAACGGCCTGTTCGCCTACCACCAGACCACCAACGACGCGGAGCGGGCCGTGCTGGTCAAGCAGGCGGAGGAGATCGGCATCAAGGGCGATCCCTACAAGAGCTACTCCTGGGGGATCGGCAGCGCGGAGCAGGTGGTGATGCGTAAAACGGAGTTCGGCAAACAAGTCAGCAAGGTCTGCGGTTACGAGACGATCACGTGGAGTCCGACCTGTCTCGACATGAACATGCCCACGCCGGTCTCGGACGGGAAACGGGTGTTCGTCGTGACCGGGCGGCGCACGGCGCACGCGTTCGATCTCGACGGCAACATCGTGTGGCACGTCTGGCAACCGGACGCGCCCTACAGCGGCCATTACCCCGAAGACCTCGCCAATGCGCCGTGGATCGTCGAGGGCAAACTGTTGATGTATGTCTTCGATCATCTCTGGGCGTGGGACACGGCGACCGGCAAGCTCGCTTGGAAAGCGCCGTCGAAGTTCCGGTTCCGTCACGGCATGGGCACGCCGGTCTTGTTGAACCTGCCGGTCCCCGGCCAGCCGGGCACGACCGACGCCTTCCTGTATCTCTGGACGGGCGACCTCGTGCGCGTGCGCGACGGGCAGATCCTGCAGAAGGATCTCATGTACGCCTACTTCGGCACGATGACCACGGACCGGGCGGACACGCTGTTCATCACCACGATGCCGGAGAACTGCGTCGAGCACCGCAGCCTGACGAGTGCCGGCTACAAACCGCAGTTGCCGCCCCAAGGCAAGACCCGCACGGCGGCGCTGCGGTTCGCCTATACCGGCCCCGACACGGTGACGTGGACCGAGGTCTGGACGAACCAAACCGGTCTCGGCACCAACCCGATCTTCCACGATCACCGGCTCTACACGGTGGGCGGTGGCGTGTTGGATGCGCGCACCGGCAACGTTGTGGTGAAAGCCGGGCGGGACGGAATCGGCAACAACGGCTTCATCCTGGCCGGCAACCATCTCTACGGACTGCCGAACACGACGGTGGCCTGGCCGCGCGCCGGTACCAACAACGCCGACACCGTCAACGTCGTGCGCGTGAAACCCGCCGACGGGGCCGGGCGTCCCGCCGAGCAACGTCTCGAACTCCAGCCCCGGCTCATCACCGACCCCGTGCAACTCAAGAAGGTCGTGGCGATGACGGGCTTCCAGTACCATAAGAGCGATTACGGCTGGCACACCGCCGCGTCGGCGCCGTTCGCCGCGGACAACCGGCTCTACGTGCGGACATTCGATTACCTCTACTGTTTCGAGGCCAAATGAACCCACGACTGTTGCAGGGCATTGTCTTCACGTTGC
>JBFZFE010000233.1:0-3086 GCA_041306525.1 Verrucomicrobiota bacterium
GCGGCGACGAGGTAGATGGTTGGGTCGGGCGGCAGCTGGTGTTTGCGGAAGACGGTGTGGAAATGTTCTCTTTGGTGGCCGCTGAAGAAGAAGTTGTGATGCGCGAGTTGCGGGTATTTGCAGTCGAGGCCGAGATCGAGCACGAGACCTGAGCAGGCGGGCTCATATTTCTTTTCGAGTTTCTGCAGGAACGCGGCGTCCTCGCCGAGCAACTCCCGGTAAGCGGGGATGACTTCCATGTTGGAGACCACAATGTCGGCGGGATGAAACCCGCCCGCCTTCGTCTCAATGCCGGTGACCTGTGCGCCCGCGCGGCGAATGCCGGCAATCTCACTGTTCAGATGCACCGTGATGCCGAGTTCCTGGACCAGCCGCCCCAGCCCCTGCGCAATGCCGTACAGGCCGCCGTCCACGTACCAAAGGTCGTAGCGGAACTGGATGGTGGGCATGCAGTTCATGAACGCGGGCGCACGGTAGGCCGACGAGCCGACGTACTTGATGAAGTAGTCGAAGATGTCCTGCATCTGCGGCGTCTTGAGAAACCGTTTCACGCCGCCGTGCATCGAGCGGAACAGATCGAACTGCGGAAACTTCATCAGCCCATAGAACTTCGCGAAATCGGCGGAGGTATCGAGTCCCTGCTGGAAGTAACCGGCGTCGCAGAGGTCGTAGAGCTTGGCGGAGTAATCGAGAAACCGCTGCACGTTGGCAGGGTCTTCACCGACCTTGCGCGCCTCGGCGGCCATCACGGCAGGGTCGGGATCGAGGTCCACGACTTTGCCATCCTCGAAGAAATTGCGCCAGTGCGGCCGCAGCGCGCGGATCGGGATGTAATCGCTCATCTTCTGGCCGGACCGCTCGAACAATCGCTCGAAGATGTGCGGCAACGTCAGGATGGACGGGCCGAGGTCGAACGTGTACCCGCGTTCCTTGAGCACGTTGAGTTTGCCGCCGATCTGCGGGTTCTTCTCGTGAATCGCGACTTCGTAACCTTCCTGTCGCAATGAAATGGCCGCCGACAACCCGCCCAGGCCTGCGCCGATCACGATAACGCGTTTGCTCATGGTTTGAGTTTCTCCAGTTCCGCACGAGCCAGCCGGTCCTGCGGGTCCAACTCCAAGGCCTGCCGGTAACACTTCCTCGCCTCGGCTGCTGCTCCCAACACCGCCTGAGTCTTGCCGGCGTAGACCAAGTTGCTGACTCGCCCCCAACGCGGTTCGGCGGGTGCCGCGGGCCTGCGGGCCTCCGTGGCGAATTCTTTTTCTGCCGCCAGCAACAGCTTGAGCGCCTCCTCTTTGCCCCCGAGCATGGGCGGTCCGTAGAAACGGCTCATGCCGGCCAAGTAAAGCACGCGCGGGTTGTCGGGGCTGAGCTTGCGCGCCAGCTTCTCATGCTGCATCAACCGCGGACCGAGCCAGAGCGCTCGCGACGGTTTGGCGCCGATGCTCACGCCATACACCGTGCTGAGCAGGGCATGGCTTTCGGCATGTTGCGGATCGAGGCGGATGGCTTCCTGGAGTGATTGCACGGTGCGTTCGAGAAACACGGCAGACTGCTGGCGATTGGTGGCGTGCGCCGGCAGTCCTTGGTAATGCAGCACGCGATGGAACTCGGCGACACCTTTCCAGTAAAGATTGGTGACGGAGGAAGGCTCCTCGGCACTGGCTTGGGCAAAGGTCGCCGCCGCTCTGGCGAAGCCATCGCCGTCCCACGCCTGATAGGCGGCGCCAAACTCCGCCACGCCGCGTACCGTCAGGTTTGTCGTGTCGGCGCGTGCCGCGGTCAACGCTAGAAATACCCACACGATTCTTGCTATTCGGCGAATCATCACTTGACGACAGTACACGATGCCATGAACAATTCACTCAGATTTATGGATTTCGCCCCGCTCATCGCCCGCCAACGCGCCCACTTCCTCACCGGCGCGACCCGCTCGCTTGCTTTTCGACGCGATTCCCTGCGCCGCTTGGCGGACGCCATCGAGAGTCAGGAAGCCGAGTTGCTGGCCGCATTGCACGCCGATCTGCGCAAATCGCCGACCGAAGCGTACGCGGCTGAGATCGGGTTTGTCCTGGCTGAGATTCGGCATGCGGCGCGGAAGTTACCGGCTTGGATCAGGCCGGTGCGCCGTCGCCTGCCGCTGCTGGCGTGGCCGGGACGCGCGGAAATATTGGCGGAACCGTTCGGCGTCGCACTGATCATCGGCCCCTGGAATTATCCGTTCCAACTTCTGTTCTCGCCGCTGGTCGGGGCGCTGGCTGCCGGCAACTGCGTCGTGTTAAAGCCGTCGGAATTTGCGCCACACACTGCTCGTGCTGTCGCCAAGCTGATCCACGCGGCCTTCCCGCGGGAATTCATCGCGGTGGTGGAAGGCGACCGGGAAGTGGCGGAGGGTTTGTTGCGGGAGAAATGCGATACCATCTTTTTCACTGGCAGCACCCCAACCGGCAAGGCCGTGATGGCGGCGGCCGCCCGGCATCTCACGCCGGTAACGCTGGAGCTCGGCGGCAAGTCGCCTTGTATTGTTTGCGCGGACGCGCCGCTCGCCGTCACAGCCCGACGGATTGCGTGGGGCAAATTCATGAATGCCGGCCAGACCTGCGTGGCGCCTGATTTCGTGCTGGTGGAACGCCGCTCCCAGCCGGCGCTTGTGGCCGCGCTCCAGCAGGCCGTGCGTGAGTTCTATGGCGACCAACCGCAACGCAGTCCCGATTACGGACGCATTGTGAACCGGCGTCACTTCGACCGGCTGAGCGCGTACGTCAACGACGGTGATGCCGCCGACCTTTACATTCCGCCGACCATCTTGCCGGACGTGACCTGGGACGCCGCCGTGATGCGGGAGGAGATTTTTGGCCCGATCCTGCCGGTGTTGGGCTTCGATGAGCTGGATGAGGTTCTGGCGGCGTTGCGCAAGCTGCCGACGCCACTGGCCTTGTATCTTTTCACCAACGACACCGGCCGCCAGCGCCGCGTCCTGGCCGAGACGCGCAGTGGCGGGGTCTGCCTCAACGACACTGTCGTTCACATTACCGGCAACGACCTGCCGTTTGGCGGGCTGGGGGAAAGCGGGCTGGGCCGGTACC
>JBFZFE010000234.1:0-2882 GCA_041306525.1 Verrucomicrobiota bacterium
CGTGGTGGAAACTGATCAGCGACGGCGACTGGAAGATCTACGAGGAATACGAGCGGCGCACCAACCCGCGTCCGCACCCGCAGTTCGGCATCGGCACCGGCCCCGTCGGCGAGGCGTGGGACCCCGGTGTGCGCGGCGGCTGGGTGGACTGGCGCAACACCGACAACCTGCGTTCCATGCGCGAGGTGTCGGTTTATCTCTTCGCCGAGGAGACCGGCAACGAACTGGTCCGCAAAGTCTACAAGGAACGCATCCGGCGGACCGCCCGCGCCTTCTACAGCGTTGGCAACGGTGAATGGGACAGCCCCGCCTATGTCGGCTTGACGGTCCAGGGTTACCTGATGCTCTACGATTTCGCCCGCGACCCCGAAGTGCGGCTGCTGTCGAAGGGCATCCTCGATTACCTCGCCACGGCCACGGCGTTGAAGTTCTTCCACGGCGGCGCCAGCGGGCCGAACACGCGCGACTACGGCACGTGGGCTGCGGGCGGCGGCGGTGGCGGCAGTCGGGTATGGTCCACGTGGTTGCCGGTCAGGCGCGGGATCAAACCGCCGGGCGGTTACACCGACATGCTGTTCTTGAGCGCCTACCGGCCGCCCGCGGCGGTGGTGGCGCTGGCGGGTGACGAGGTCACCAAACCCTGGGAGCATCTGGCCAGCCATCCGGTCTACAACAACTGGGTGCCGGGCGGCGACGACGCCCCCGCCTACCACGAGACGCTGTACCGGAGCCGGGATTTCCAGGTCGGCACGCAGGTCGAGGGCGGCAGTTACGACGGCAATGGCGGCAAGATCGTGCTGGCCCATCCCGAGCGCGGTTGCGACTACTTCTTGGTCACCAGCAAGACCAAGGGCAACCCGTGCGTCGGCGGCAACGACCGGATCGCCCAGTGCCGCAACGCCCTGATCTGGGCCAGCCACACCGCCAAGGACTGGCGGGTCCTGTTCCCGGCCGATGCCGTCATCGAGCGCGAGCAGGGGATCGTCTTACTGAAGTTCGCCCGGGGCTGGGCGGCGATTCATCCGTTGCGCTGCGAATTGGGTGAGCCGGACGCGGCGCTGATCAAACCGTTTCTCGGCAAGAGTGGCACCGACGCCGGCGGCGGCAAGCCGGTGCAAACGGCGCTGCCGGCCACGGCGGAACCCGGTGGCCTGTCCGGCTTCGCCATCGAGTTGGCTGATGGCCTGCACTTTGCCGATTACGCCGCGTTCAAGGCGGCGGTGCTGGCCAAGGCCAAGGCGCAGGTTGCCGGCAACCGCGCCGAATTCGTGGCGGCGAGCGGCGCGCGCGTGGCGTTGACCTGGGATGGCCAGGCGAAGCTGCCGGCCGTCGAGCGCGACGGCAAATTGCATGATTGGGAGAAGCACCGCGCGATGTGGCAGAACGGCCCGGCGACGCTGGGCTGGAAACAAGGCCGGCTCGTCGTCGAAGCGGGTGGCCGCACGTTTACCGGTGCGATGGATTTGCCGACGGGGACCTACCGGTTCGAGTAGCCCGCAGAACGCTGGGCGGCTGGCCATAGCGCTGTTTGAATTGCCGGCTGAAGAAGTACAGGTCCTCATAGCCCAATTCGGCCGCGATGGCGGTCAGCGACATCGTGGATTCGAGCATGAGTTGGCGGGCCAGGTCCAGGCGGGCGCGGATGACAAACGCCATCGGCGCCAGTCCGGTCAGGGCGCGGAACCGGCGCGTGAACTGGGCGCGCGACAGGTGCGCCCGGCGCGCCATTTCGCCGACCTCCCAGATCTGGCCGGGCCGGCGTTCGACCTGCCGGATCACCTCTTGAATCGCGGTGTCGCCCGGCAACGGGGGCGGCATCAGCCACCATTCCCAGACCAGCGTCAGCATCTGCTCCAGCGCCAGCCGGCTCTGGCGCCAGCCGAGGGCATCACCGCGTTGGTGCGCGATGACGCAACGTTTGGCCAAGGCGCTGAACAGTGTCAGGTCGCGCACCGCCAGCGCCGGTGGCGGCAGAACCAGACGCCGCTTTGTCAGGCTGCGGCCGCGGCTGTCGCGGGCGATGAAATGCGCGAAGAACGCCACCAGTGGATGAGCCGGATCGTGGCGGGCGTCGGGCTGGTCGCCCGGTTGCAACACGAAGCAGAGGCCGGGCACCAACTCGTGCGTCTCCCCGCGCAGCTGCACCGAACCGCGTCCTTCGAGGATGCACCAGAGATCGAAGTCGGGGAGCGGCGGCGGCGACCAATGGAAATCCCGGTCCCAGTAAAACAGCCGCGGCGGGCTGGTGAATGCAATCGTGGCAAACGGCAGATCCGGCAGTTGTTGTCTCATGCACCGAAAATACAAAACCGTGCGCGGTCTGTCCATTGCCAATCTGCCGTCGCTGCTGTTGTATTGCAGCATGAAGAAGATCTTCTTTGCCGGTTTCACGATGGTGGTTGGTCTCGCCACTGCCGTTTTCGCCGAGGAACAGCATCCGCGGTTGTTCATCACGCCGGCCCGGTTGGCGGTGATCCGCCAGCAGGCGGCGGTGAAAGGGTCGCACCATCAACTGGCGTTGGCGCAGTTGCAGGCGGCCGTGGCCAAGACCGAGGAGGGTGACGGCGATGAGGGCAAGTACGGTCCCGGTTACAAGGCCGTGCAGTTGGCCACGCTCTGCGTCGTGGCGGAAGACCCGGCCGAGCAGAAGAAGTACGCCGACGCGGCCTACAAGTGGATCATCGGCTGGACGAAGACGGGTTCCAAGACGTTGGGCAAGTCCATGGAAGCAAAAAGCCTCGCGCTGGCCTACGACTGGATTTACCCGGTCTGGACGGAGGAACAGCGGACGAACGTCCGGGCACGGGTCGCTGCGGCGGCGGCGGCGTTGGAGCAGGTGACGCATTCCAATCTGGGCGGGGACCGGACGTCGAACTTCGTCG
>JBFZFE010000235.1:0-8043 GCA_041306525.1 Verrucomicrobiota bacterium
ATGACGTTTTCACGGCCGATCTCCGTGTAACCGGCCACATACGCGTGCGCCATCACTCGCGTTGCTGGTCCGATGCGGACATTGGCTTCGATAATCGCGTAAGGTCCGACTTCGACGGACGGATCCAAATCGGCGTGGGGACTGATGATTGCAGACGGATGAATTGCCATGGCGCTGGTTTGATTACCAAAATGACGGGCTTGCCGGCAGCAAAAAAGTGGTCAGTACCGCGGCACGCTCGGGTCGATCCGTTCTGCCCAAGCATCGATGCCGCCGGCAACGTTCCTCAGTTTCGGGTAGCCTTGGGCGCGCAGGAACTGGAGAGCCCGCGCGCTGCGACCGCCCATTTTGCAGTGCAGCACCAGCAGCTTGTCCTTGGGCAGTTCCTGGTAACGTTGCGGCAATTCCGGCAGGGGCAGCTTCACCGAGCCGTCGATCTCACCAATCGCGAACTCATTCGGATTGCGGACATCCACGAGCACGAAATCCTCCTGCCGCTGGCGCATGGCTTGGAGTGTTTCCACGCTGATATCGTCCGGACCAAGTCCTTCATCTTTGTTTTCCACGATGCTGTCTCCTGAACTGCCTGCTGATTCCCCGCGTCCAATGCCGCAGAACTCGAGGTAATCAACCAGCTGGGTGATGGTTGGCCGCGGACCGCATAACGGACAATTCGGGTCGCGCGGAATCTTGTATTCCTTGAATTTCATTTCCAGCGCATCAAAGCGCAGCAACCGGCCCATGAGTGGTTGCCCTTGGCCGATGATGAGTTTGACGGCTTCATTGGCCTGAATGTTGCCGATTATGCCGCAAATGACACCGAGAACGCCGCCCTCGGCGCAACTGGGGACCATGCCGGGCGGTGGCGGTTCGGGATACCAGCACCGGTAACATGGCCCGCCCAAATGCGGCGCAAACACACTGGCCATTCCTTCAAAGCGAAAAATCGACCCGTAGACATTCGGCTTCTTGAGCATCACGCAGGCGTCATTGACCAGATAACGGGTCGGGAAGTTGTCAGTGCCATCGATGACCAGATCATAATCTCGGATGATCTCCAGAGCGTTGTCGCTGGTCAGCTTGGCGTTGTGGGGGATGAACTTCACGTTGGGGTTGATGGCGGCAATCTTCTCCTGGGCGCTCTGTAGTTTCAGTTTGCCGACATCCGGCGTGAAATGAATGATCTGGCGCTGGAGATTGCTGAAATCGACGGTATCGAATTCCACCATGCCGAGGGTGCCAACACCCGCAGCACTGAGATACAGCGCCAGTGGCGAACCAAGTCCGCCCGATCCGATCAACAGAACCTTGGCGGCCTTGAGGCGTTCCTGACCTTCCATGCCGACCTCCGGCAGGATCAGATGGCGTGAGTAACGCTTGATCTCGTCGTTGTTGAGCTTTTCACGCTTCGCGATGATGGGATTCATAGTATCTCAATGGGTTCGGCCACAAACTGACGCTCCGTTTCGCTGAGCCGCCAGCAGAGCGACTGGGCGACTTTGCCTCCGGTCACCGAGACAATCAAGTAGGAGAGTTCCGGCCACGCTTCCGCCAAGTCCGTGGCCGACGGCTCGGCGGGGGCGTCTGGGTGTGAATGATAGATCCCCAGGACCTGCCTCCCTTGGTGGTCCGCTTTCCGCTCGATTGCCGCATACACAAGGGGATCAATCAGATAGCGTGTCTGCGGCATGTCGGTACGCTCATTCTTCGCTGCGGCGACCGCATCAACCAAGCCGTCCGCCCCCAACATCACCCCACAGGTCTCGTCGGGGTACCCGGCTTCCAGACGGGAATAAATCTCAGCGAGTACACGATCTTGGATTTTCACGGGGCTCAGGATACCAGCCTCGACAATTGAGGCAACCGGCTTCGTGCGCCGGGAGGGTGAATAGTTTGGTGGAGGTGAGGGGATTCGAACCCCTGACCTCCTCGTTGCGAACGAGGCGCTCTACCAACTGAGCTACACCCCCAAACCCACGGGCGCGGCACTTTACTGTCTTGACCTTTTCCCGTCAACGATTCACTTTGTACCCGCTTTTACCAGCTGTATGACAACCACGCCTTCAGAAAATCCCAACGAGTTACCCCTCGACGAACTCGCCATCGCGCCTCAATGGACCAAGGCCACACCCAAGACCTATGAGAACCATCCGGGCGACAGTGGCGACCGTTTTCGCCGAGATCGCGGCGCTGACCGTGATCGCCGCCCACGCCGCCCGGAAGGGGATCGACCACCGCGGCCAGCTGGCGCTCGTCCCCAAGGACCCTCCCATGGCCCGGGAGCAGCCCGGCCGTTCCGCCCTGGTCAACCTTCGCGCGGTCCGCGCCCGCAACAACAACGGCCCACTGATCCCGGCGAACGCCGTCCCGCCCCGCCGATGGTGTTGCCGGTCGATGTGCAGTTTGTCCCCGACGAAAAGGGCTTCGCCGCGATGGTCGAAGCGATGAAACAATCGCATCGCGCCTACGCCTTGTTTGATGTTGCCAAGCTCGTGCTCAACAAACCCGAGCGGCACCAGATTCAGCTGGCCCGCAAACCCGCCGCCGATGGCTCCCGCGCTTCCTTGGCGCGCGTGCTGGCCGATGACAGCGTGTATTTGTCGACAGACGAGGCATTCCGCCATGCCCTGCGCCGCCAAGCTGACAAGCTCTGGAAGGAAGAGAAGAAACCCATCGATCCGCCGAAGGGAAATTTTGCCTTCGTGAATCGCTGCAGCATCACCGGCGTCATTCTCGGCCCGCCCAATTATCACGAGTATCAATCACTGCTGGTCCGCCATCATCAACGACGGCTCCGCAACATGCCCTTTGATGACTTCCGTGCCCAGATTCAGACCGTGCGCGACCCGGAGATTGTCAAACAATGGGTCGAGTCCAAGAGTTTCACGACGGAGTTCCATTGTGCCGTCTGCACGGAACCCAAGATCATGGCCTCGCGCGAGGAGGCGGAAAAACACATTGCCGAAACGCACATGGCCAGCCTTGTTGCCACTGCCACCGAGATCCAGATCAGTGGTTTGTCGGGCCGCCAGCAACCCGCCCCGGGCATCAGTGAAGCCATTCGCCTGAGCTGGCTGAGTGAGCGCCGTTTTCCGCTGCGAACGGCGCAGTCGATCAGCGAACAGCTTCGCCATGCCAGCTTTCATTTCTTCAAGCACGGCAAAGCCGTCACCTACGTCACCTTCATCAAGTTGAAACGCTTCGAGACACTCGACGGCTTGAGTGATCAGGTGCAGAAGATCGTCACGTTCCTGCGCGCACATCCCGACAGCACTCGCAAACAACTCTCCGAGAATCTGCTCCCGTCCACTCATACCGCAGAAGATGTCGGGCGTCTGGCACAGGATGTTCACTGGCTCGTCCAGGAAGGCTATGTCGTGGAGTTCGCCGATGGCCGTCTGTGGGCCTTGGACAATCGCCAGCCAAAACCGGTAACTCCTGAGAAGCCCGCCTCGACGCCCCCCGCAGCCGAGCCCGTTGCTCCTGAACCGACGGCAACCGCCGAAACGGTGGTCACTCCCCCGGATCCCGCAACAACGGCAGCCACAGAGCCGGTCGCCGCACCGTCATCCGAGCCGGCTGCTTGATTTCTTTTTTTGGAACCGCGCGGTTACGGCACCCGGATGGTCGCCTCGGTCTTGCCAGGCATTAAGTCCACTGTGGCATCGCCAATCGCATAGGTGCCATGGAAGCCGCGGAAATGGAAAGTCCCTGCGGCATCGGTCTGGCCGGTAAGGTTGGTGCGCCATTCGCGTAACAGCATGTCGGCAAGGCGTGCGCCGGCCGGGGTGAGCTTCCAGTCTTTGTCCACCAGCGCTGCAGACGCGCCAAGGAAATGCCGGCGTTCCCAGAAACCCCAGACCAGAATCGCCTCGACGCGCGGATGACTGTACCCGAGGCGGAACAAGGCCTCGATGCCGTCGGCGCGTTGTTGGTGGTCGAGCGTGCAGGAACTGATCTCCGTCAGGTGAATCGGCAGGCCGAGTTCTCCGAGCCAGTCAAGGCGGCGGAGCATGCCGGCGGGGTCGAGCGGGCCCATGTGGGCGCGCTCGGGATGTTTCGGGTCGGGCGGGACGGGCTGGCCGCTGAGGCGTTCGGCGGCGTGTTCCTGGATGCCGATGCCACCAATCGGGGCGCCTTCCTTCTGGAGACGACGGATCATCGCGATGTATTTGGCGGTGCGCGCGTCGCTGTCGATGATGTTGTATTCGTTGACGAACAGCGGCACGGCAGGATCCAAGGCGTGGGCGCGCTTGAAGAAATGCGCGGCGATGCTGCCGCCGAGCAGGCTTTCGTAAAAACTGCCATCCAGCATTTCGTTGTAGACGTCCCAGGCGATCAAGCGCCCCTTGTAGCGGCGGACCACGGAATCGAGGTGTTGGTTGACCGCCGCGCGCAGCTCGGGGGCCGGGAGGTCCTGGACCCAACCTTGGACGAATTTCTTCTTGGACCAGAACAGGCAGTGGCCGCGCATCGCCAAGCCATTGTCGTCGGCCCATTTCAACAGTTTGTCGGCGGGCGCGAAGTTCTGCCGGCCGGGTTCCTTGCCGATGACGTACCATTTCATGTCGTTTTCGCAGACAACGGTGTTGAAATGGTCGCGGACGAACTGCCAGTAGAGTTGTTCCCAGCGATTGGTACTGTCGGGATTGCCGCCAATGCAGGTGCCGAACCCAAACGCGCTCCGCGTCTGGCGCACCGTGATTGGCTGGTTGGTCACCGGCTTCCCCGCCGCGTCGAGCACGCGCACGGTGAAATCGGATTTGCGAATCTTCTCAATGCGCGCGTTGGCCTCCGCACGCCAGTCGTTGGCTTGAACGGTGAGATTAATCATCAGGATTCCTGCGGTTAAGAAACAAAACTTCACGTCGCGCGTCTTACCGCAAACACCCCGGCAAGTAAAGCCAACCGGCTGTGCTACTGTCCTGCATGACGACGACCAACCGCCTGATTCACGAAAGCAGTCCGTACTTGCGCCAGCACGCGCACAATCCTGTGGACTGGTTTCCGTGGGGTGAAGAGGCGTTCGCCAAGGCGCGCACCGAGAACAAACCGATCTTCCTCAGCATCGGTTACTCGACCTGTCACTGGTGTCACGTCATGGAACGCGAGAGCTTCGAACACGAAGAGCTTGCCGGTCTGCTGAACCAGCATTTCGTCGCGATCAAGGTTGATCGCGAGGAACGCCCCGACCTCGACCGTCTTTACATGACCGCCATCCAAGCCACGATGGGGCACGGCGGCTGGCCGATGAGCGTCTGGCTGACGCCCGAACTCAAGCCGTTCTTCTGCGGGACGTACTTTCCCCGGCAACAATTCGCCCAGCTCCTGCAACGCATCGTCGATGTCTGGGAAACCAACCGCGACGGCGTCATCCAGCAAGCCGACCAGATTACCGGCTCGCTCGCGCAGTACCTCAGTGCCGCCCGCGAAACCGTAGAAGCGCAGCCATTGCCCGACGAACGCCCACTACATACCGGCTTCGAACAGCTCAAGGCGTCGTACGATCGCGATTGCGGCGGGTTTGGTCACGCGCCGAAGTTCCCGCACCCAGTCTCGCTCGATTTCCTTTTCCACTTCCACGCCCGGACGGGAGAGAGTGCGGCGCGCGACATGGCCTTGCACCAACTCCGCGCCATGGCCCGCGGCGGCATCGTTGATCAACTCGGTGGCGGCTTTCATCGTTACAGTGTCGATTCCCGCTGGCTCGTCTCACATTTCGAAAAAATGCTCTATGACCAGGCGCAACTCATCTGCCGGTACGTCGAAGCCTGGCAGCTTACCGGCGACAACTTCTACACCGACATCGCCCGGCGCACCGCTGAGTACGTGCTGCGTGATCTGAGCAGTCCCGAGGGCGGTTTCTACAGTGCCGAGGATGCCGACAGCGAGGGGGAGGAAGGCAAGTTCTACGTCTGGACCCGCGCGGAGATTCAGCAGGTTCTCGGCGACAACGCCGAAGCGTTTTGCCGCGCTTACGGCGTCACGGAGCCCGGTAATTGGGAGCATGGCAACAATGTCCTGCACGTCGTCGAACCCGGTAACTTCGCCGCCGAACGCGCCGCGCTGTTTGCCGTCCGCGAAAAGCGCATCCGTCCGCACCGCGACGAGAAAATCCTCACCGCGTGGAACGGTCTGATGATCTCGGCGCTTGCTCGCCTTGGCTTACCGGCTCCCGCCGAAAAAGCCGCCCGGTATCTTTTGGCTCACCATTACCGCGAAGACCGGCTCTGGCGCACGCCGAACATCGCCGCCATGCTCGATGACTACGCGTTCTTCGCCAACGGCCTGCTCGACCTTCACGAGGCAACCTTTGACCCCGTCTGGCTCACGCGCGCCAACGAGCTTGCCGGCCAGATGCTCGAACTGTTCTATGACACCGAGCAGGGCGGGTTCTTCCAGACCGACGGGCGCGACGCATCGGTCATCATCCGGTCGAAGGACAACTACGATGGCGCCGAGCCTGCCGGCAATTCCGTTGCCACCACGCTGCTCCTGCGGCTGGCCGAGTTCACCGGTGAACAACGTTACCGGGCGGCCGCCGAGAAGACCCTCGCGTTCTTTGCCGGTCACCTGCGCAACGCCCCGCACGCCATGCCGGCCATGCTCTGCAATGTCGATTGGATGCTCAGCAGTCCCCGGCAGGTCACGATTGCCGGCAAGGAGGGCGCCAAGGCGTTGCTCGGTGTTGTCCGCGCGATCTACGCGCCCAACCAGATCGTGAAACACGCCCCGAGCGAAGTCAAAGCCACCGCGCAGGTCTGCGTCAACCAGGCCTGCCAGTTGCCAGTGGCGGAGCCGGCGGAGTTGCGCGCGCAGTTGGCGGGTTCGATTTGAAGAAAACGGCTCGACTCAGTTCCTTGGCACGGTAGAATCCGCAGCCAACCAGGAGACACCATGCCAAGAATTTCGGGCAAGTATTGGGCATTGGTCGTTGTGACGGTCCTTGTCGTCGGTCTGTCGTATGCCGCCGTTTGGATCACAGAACGAATTGTGGAGGGTCATCGCGACCGTCGTCCCGCTGCGCCTCGTGCTGCTCACTGACGGCTTGCGGCACTGTCACAGCGGCACTACGATGCCAGCATCATGTTTCGCACCGCTGATTATCTTGATTTGACGCAGTTCCAGTTCCCCGAACTGTTCCACAGTTGCGACCACGTTTGGGATGCGTTGAAAACTCTCCCTGACTTTGTCCGCCAACAACTCAAACCTGGTCACCGCGGGGCGATCATCATTGGCAACCCGTTCATTGCCGAGGATGTGCAGATCGGGGCGGGGACGGTCATCGAGCATGGCGCAGTGATCAAGGGTCCTGCCATTATCGGCGAGAACTGCGAGATCCGTTCGAGCGCCTACATTCGCGGCAACGTGATCGTGGGCAACAAATGCGTGCTGGGCAACGCCAGCGAGTTCAAGAACGCCATCCTCTTCAACGGCGCGGGCGTGCCACATTTCAGTTACGTCGGCGACTCGATCCTCGGCCACAAGGCGCATCTCGGGGCGGGCGTGATCCTCTCAAACCTGAAATCCGTCAAGGGCAACGTCACGATCAAGCAGGTGACGGAACTGGATACCGGTCTGCGCAAATTCGGGGCGATTATCGGCGATGGCGCGGATGTGGGCTGCAACTGCGTGTTGAATCCCGGCTCGGTGATCGGTCGCCGCACGATTCTGTATCCAAACATTCTCTGGCGCGGCGTTGCTCCCGCCGACAGCATCGTCAAGCTCCGTCAGGAACAGGAAATCGCCATCCGTCACCAGTAGTCGGCCTCGAACGCTGGAGCGGCAGGACGGTCAGAACAGCATGATGGCGGCGGTCAGGACCGTGGTGTGGAGGCCTTGCGAGTGGCCAACGGCGGTCTGGGTGATGTTGCTGGTGCGAACGATCTTGCCGCTCAGCTTGTAAACTTCTTCCTTCTCGTCCCAGCTGGCGTCTTCGTTGAATTCGACGCCGAGAGTGGAAGCCAGCATGGCGGCGGCCATTTCCTCGGCGAAGTTACCGGCCGTGGTGTCGTTCATGCCGTAGCCATGGAGTTCGCTGAG
>JBFZFE010000236.1:0-8183 GCA_041306525.1 Verrucomicrobiota bacterium
CCCCAGAACTCCGCGACTGTTGGCCCGCGGAGGGTGCGGTGTTCGCGGAACAGGTAGTTGCGAATCTCTGATGGCCAGACGCTGCGCCCGAGGCTGCCATACCAGCGCATGGCCGCTCGCAGACGCGGATCCGGGTTGGCCCACGTGCGCCAGAGCGCCTTCGGACGCAGTTGCAGAACGGCCTCAATCAGCTTCACCCACAACAACACCCGCCAGGCCGGCACATGCCGCGTCTCCAGCACCTGATGTTTGTAGTCCCACCAGCGCCGGTCCAGTTGGATCACGCGCCGATGCGCCGATTGATGGAAAAACTCCGTCCAGCGATGGGGCGTCGCATACACGACGCTGACCTGATCCGCATCCAGCGACAACAACTGCCGAAGCGCCCGCCAGTAACTGCGGTCCGTCTCCTCCTCAAAGCCCACAACGTAAGTCACCAGAGCGAGGATGCCGTGCTGCTGCAACAGCCGCACCGCTTGCCGGTCATTCGCCGTGGAACTTCCCTTGTCAATGCGGCGCAACGTCGCTTCGTCAGTGTTCTCGGTGCCCAGCAGAATTCGTTCGAAGCCTGCTTGCTTGTACAGATGCAGAATGTCCGCATCCCGGACAATGCTATCGGCCCGAGTTGATCCGACCAGGCGCAACGGGACGTCCTCAGCGATCAACGCGCGGAGAAATTGTTCCCATGCGCGCCGGGATGCCGTCGGGTTCTCATCGGCGAAATTGATCACCTCCACGCCTTCTTCCCGGTGCAACCGGCCCAGTTCGGTCGCCAGACGCTGCGGATCACGGTGTCGCCAACGCGCCCAAAACAACCGTTGTCCACAGAACGTGCAACGGTGCGGACAGCCACGCGAGAACTGCACGCCCACCGCGCGCCGGCCGCCCCAATACGTGTAGCGCCGGTGGTCAATCAACTCCCACCCGATCCGGTATACGTCCAGATCAGGAATGATGGGTGCCGCCGGTGTGACACGAACCTCATCGTTTTCGCGCCAAGCGATTCCCGGTACTTCCGCCAGCTTGCGACCGGTGGCCAAACAAGCCACCACGCGCCGGCAGGTTTCCTCTCCTTCGCCCCGGACCACTACGTCAATCTGCGGTTCTTCCGCCAGAATCTCGCGCCAATGGTAGGTCGGGAACACCCCACCGTAGATGATCACCGCCTTCGGCAAGCGCGCCCGTAACCGGCGACTCATCGCGGCGATGACCGGATGGGCAGTGGTCGATCCGCAATGCCCGAACAGAACAGCCTCAGGGGCAAAGGCGACCGCTTGCTCCAGCATGGCTTCCTCCGAGCGCGGCCACAACTCCCCATCAA
The DNA here is from genome assembly GCA_041306525.1 of Verrucomicrobiota bacterium. Lineage (GTDB taxonomy): Bacteria > Verrucomicrobiota > Verrucomicrobiia > Palsa-1439 > Palsa-1439 > JBFZFE01. The sequence continues at coordinate 1,322 of JBFZFE010000236.1, forward strand.
TCAACTGCACTTCGTGACCGTCGTCCAAGAGCGGCCCGCCAACCGACAACAATCCCAATGGCGGAAGATGATCGCTGATACTACTGCCAATCGAGGGATGAGGAACGTTGAGCAGAAGAATGCGCATGCAGTTCAGATCAGAAGGAGCAGCCGCCTCACAGTTCCTCCGTCTTCTGAAACGGCAACCCACGTTTCCCGCCAAACTTCTTCCGCAGGCGGCCATCGGCGGAACTCTTGGGGCGTTGGCTGCCTTGCGGGGCGACCGATTCGCTCAGCTTGCGCCGGTACCAACGGCCGGCGAGCCAATCTTCCCACGAGATGGGGCGGTCAATTGGAATCGAGGGGGCTTTGGATTTTGAGTTCATCAGCGACCTCACGAACCAGTTGCTTCAGATCCGGTGGGGTCCTGCTCGGCGCGGATGTCGGCAAGCGTGGCGTTGACGATGGCCGGTTTCATGCCGCGGCAGTATGGCAGAACCGGCTTTGGCCGGCAATGCAGCCGAAGGCGTTCGTCATCGGCTACCTCAGGCGTCAAGTGAGTTGCGCGACCGGCTGCTTGCCGGTAGCTTTGGAGTGCGCCAGCAAGCTGGCGTACTCCAGAACGCGCGGCCACAACTTGTCGGTCCTCCAAAACGGCAGCCCGCGCTTACCGGCGAACTTCTTCCGCAACCGGTGGTCGGCGGAACTTTTGGGGCGTTGACAGGCTACGCGCCTTCGAAGCCGGTCACGATGACGGATTCACCGGCGGTGACATCTGTCAGGCGTTCGGTTTTCTCGAAGGTGGGCTCGACGTAGGGTTGGCGATCACTCTGTTGCATGGGCGGCATCTTAGGAGCGGCATGGGTGGAAACAAGCACATTTCTGCGGCATTGATTTGGCCGGTCGGTCCCCTACTATGGCGCCAATGTGTTCCATTGCCGGCTACACCGGGCCTGCCGACCCGCAACGTGACTGCCAGTTTTTCGCGTTGCTGCGCCACCGCGGCCCCGACGAGGAGAAGAGTGTGGGGGTGGACGACTGGGTCCTGTTGCACCAGCGGCTGTCCATCGTGGACCTGTCGCCATTGGCGGGTCAGCCGATGCAGTGGCACGGGAACTGGCTGATTTTCAACGGCGAAATCTACAACCACCCGGAGCTGCGGGCGGCGCACCTGGCAGACGCGCCGTTGCGGTCCACGTCCGACACGGAGGTGTTGCTGCACCTTCTTGACCGCCACGGGCTGCGCATTCTCCATGAACTCAACGGGATGTTCGCGTTCGCCTGGTACGAGGCGAGGACCCGCACGCTGCACCTGGTTCGCGACCGTTTCGGCGTCAAACCGCTTTACTGGACACAACGCGGCAACGAGTTTGCCTTCGCCTCGGAGATCAAGCCGCTTCTGCGCTGGCGGGGCGAAGTCTGCTGGAACCACCCGTACATCCAGACCTATTTGCAGCACATCCGCACCGATGACGGTCCGCAAACGTTGGATCAGCACATCCAACAGGTGCCGGCGGGATGCCGGCTCGAGATTGCCGGCCGCAGTGCCACGCTGCGGCGCTGGTATCAGTTCGCCGATGCGCCGCCGACGATGGCATCGCGTTCATTTGCCGAGACAGCGGATCGCTTTGAGGAGTTGCTCGTGGATGCGATTCGCCTGCGGCTGCGCGCCGCTGTGCCCTTGGCGCTGACGTTGAGTGGCGGGCTCGATTCGACAACGGTCTATGTGCTCGCCCGGCAACGCCTGCAAGCCAACATCCAGCCGTTCACATTGGTGCGGCCGGGGTTTCTGGATGACGAATCTTCCTTGGCCCGAGGCCTGGCCAACCAGTTCGGCGACACGTTGCGGGAAGTGACCGGCCCGCCCAGCATCGAGTGGGACTCGGCATTGGCAGGGCTGTGGGCGTTGGAGTTTCCCGGGATCAGCATCGGGGCGGGCGGATACTTGGAGGTGTATCGCGCCGTGCAGCGCGATGGCTACCGGGTTGTGCTGGAGGGTCATGGCGGCGACGAGCTGCTCGGCGGCTATCCGCTGCACGTCCAGGCGGCGTGGCGCACCCAGTGGGCAAGCGGCAACTGGCGGGCGGCCTTCGCGTTGTACCAGCGCCAGCAGCAACTGTCTCATGCCGATCTGCGTCCCCGGCAACACCGCACCCCGATTGCCTGGCGGTTTCTTCGCGATGCGCGCCGTCAACGCGTTGCGCCCGGGCATTTCGAGCGGGTCTTGCGCGAGTCCTTCGAGCGAACCACCTTGCCGCTCATCTTGCGCGAGTTCGACCGGTTGCCGATGGCATGCTCCGTGGAGTCGCGTTCGCCGTTCATGGACTACCGCGTGGTGGAGTTTGCGCGGGCGTTGCCGTTGGAGCACAAGATCAATCCCACCGGCACCAAGGCGATTCTGCGCCATATCCTGCGCCAACACGGCGCCACAGCCGTGGCCGCCGTGCCATGGAAGATTCCCTTCACCACGAATCTGTTGCGTTTTGTCGCCGCGCACGCCAGCCCATTGCGGGACGCCATCGGCGCGTTGGACGAACCGCATGCGCAGACACGCGCCGTCGGGTTGGGTTTGCTCGACAAAGAGGCGTTGACCTGGCACGAGGCACAATTCATCTGCCGCGCCGCGGCGGTCCGTTTGACCCAGCAGATGTATGCCGACTGGCTCAGCAACACGGCAACCGCGCGCAGCGCAGCAGGCGTCGAAGCCTGAACCAGCAGGCCAACGCGCGCGCTTTTCCGGATGTCTGAAGACAAAGCGCCAGCAAGCTGGCGCACTCCAAAACGCGCGGGTGATGGCGGCCCGGCTATTCCCAGCGGCTGCGGCGGCAGCCGATGTAGGCCAGCACGATGCCGAGGGCGACATGCGACAGCAACGCCCAGACACAAAGCGGGATGCCGGCAAGGCTGGTCTGTGTGACCATTTGCACGGCATCATAGAACCGCGTGTCGCGCATGGTTTCCAGCACGCCCGACCAGCTCCAGTAGGCGGCGATGAAGGGACGCGTCAACATGCCCAGCATCTCCGGCAGCGCGAGGAACGCCCCTGAAAGCGGCAGCTGGAACCCGACGAGATAGACCGAGACCAGCGAAGCCTGCTCGGGGGACTTCAGCAAGCTGGAGATTCCCAAGGCCGCCGCGGTGATCGCGGCGTTGCCGAGGAGCAGCAGCCAACATTGCGTTGCCAGGTCACCGGGGAACCGGCAAATCACGTTCACAAAGATCGCCATCCAGACCGACTGCACGGCGACCAACCCGGTCAGGAACACCACCTTGCTGGCGAGATAGCCGAGTGGCCGCAGGCCGCCGAGTTTCTCCTTCTCGAATATCAACCGCTCCGCTGCGACTTCGCGCGCGGCGTTGTTGGACGCCATCAACGCCAGCAGGATCACCTGGAACATCACCAATCCCGAGACCAGTCCGCCGACGCGCGATGATTCCAGGATGTAGCCGGTCGTCTCCTTCAACTGCTGCAGCGGGCTGATGTCCGGGCCCATGTTCAGGCGCTGCATCTGCGGCAGGCCGTTCCAGGCGAAGATCACCACCAGACAGGGAAAGCCAAACAGCAGCGCCGCGTGCAACAGCAATTGGCCGCGGTCGCGCCAGAAAATCCGCAGGCGCCGCTGCACGAGCACGGCCGTTTGCGTCAACACGCCGGGGGTGCGCGACTCCGTGACTTTCTCGGCCTCGACCGCAGGTGGTTCACCTGCTGGCTTCGCTGGCGCGGAGACGATGGGAGTGGCCGGCACGGCGAACTCGCGTTGGCGGCGTTGCCAGAGCGCATGCCAGTCAGCCGCCGGTCGGCTGGCCAGTTCGCTGAACGTCTCCGCCGTTTCCTGAACGCCGAAATATTCCGCCACGCGTTTGCTGGGGCCATGATAGGCGAGATGGCCGCGGTGCATCACGGCCACCGAGTCATACCGGTTGAGTTGGCGCAGACTGTGCGTCACCGAAATGATCAGCCGGTTGCCCTCCCGCGAGAGCTGGTGCATCAACTCGACGACTTCTTCCTCGGCTTTGGGGTCCAGCCCGCTTGTCACCTCGTCGCCGATCAACAACGACGGCAACGTCGAGCTTTCCAGTGCCAAGGTGAGCCGCCGCCGCTCGCCGCCAGAAAGAACCCGCACCTGCCGGTGGGCGATGTCGAGCAGCCCCACCTGCCGCAGCAATTTCTCGATGCGTTCGCGCCGGGCTGTTGCGGACATCCCCGCCACGCGCAGGCGCAAGGCGGCATCCATGCTTTCCCAGATGGTGAGATACTCGTACAGGATGCTGAATTGCGGCACGTAGCCGATCTCCGTCGGGGCCAGGTCCTGCACCGCCAGATCGCGCCCCTGCCAGTAAACAGCGCCCGCGGTCGGCTCCATGATGCCGGCCACGACTTTCAACAACGTCGTCTTGCCGCAGCCCGAAGCGCCGACGATGGCCAGCAGATGACCGCCCGGCAACTTCAGCGTCACATCATGCAGCAACCGTTGTGGCGTCCCGCCTTGCATCACCTCCAAGGAAACATCCTGCAACTGCAGCAACGGCACCGCGCCCTGCGAGATCGACATCATCGGCACCGCAATGTCACCCGCGCAATGGGAACAGCGGAAACTCTCGCCCATGGCGGAAACCGCGATCCTGACCGGCGTCTGGCAACGTGAACAGGCCAGACTGGCAACCGCCGGCGGGATCTGGGTCGGGTTGTGGCAACGTGGACAGACAATCGTGCCGCCGACGTGCTCATCTTCCGCGCGCAGATGCTGCGGGCAGTGCGGACATTTGTAGAGAATATCAATCATGCAGCGGAGTGTGTTGCGCCAGTTCGCCGCGGATAGTAACATTGCGTCCGTTGGAGAATCAACCCGCATGAATCCCGCCACTCCCACTGACCGGCCGGCACGTCCGCCGCTGCGCTGGTTGCGCCGCCTTGCCGCGCTGGCCGGGATTCTGTTTGTGCTCGGAATCATCGGGATCGTCGGGCTGCGTTGGTGGTTGGGCCGGTATCTTCACAGCGAGTCGTTTCGTCGTCTCATCAGCACGCAGACCGCCAACGCGCTTCAGGCGGACGGCGAATTCCTCCCGCTGCATTGGACCGGCAACGCCGCGTACACCGACGGGTTTGCCGCACGGGGCCGGGCGGAATCACTGCTGCAGAATGTGCGTGCCGACCAGATCCGCGCCGAGGTGGACGTGACCGGGCTGCTCCAACCGAGCTGGCGCATCAGTCACCTCGAAATCCAGCGGCTCAACGCCACCATCCAAAAACCTCACACTGGTTCAACGCCGGCGCCCACGCCCGCCGTTGTCGATTCGGCGTCAACCCGACGCGTCACCCTCGGTCCGATTGGCATCCAGGAGGCGAACCTCAACTGGCTGATGAACCCGGCGGTCACCGGCTCGGTTCGGCGCGTCCAAGCGCGCATCGAGTTGACCGCTGAAGGCTGGCAGACGACCGGCAGCGGGGGCGATTTGGTGGTGAGCGGCTGGCCGGGACTCAAGATCGATCAGTTCCGTCTGCGCTCGCGCGCGGGCACGATTTACGTGACGGAGAGTCAACTCCGTCTGCTTGATGGTGGCGCGCTTGAGTTGAGCGGCCAGGTGCCGACTGATTCCACGGCGGCGTTTGACATGCAGGTGCGTTTTGCCGATGTGCCGGTGAAGAACTGGCTGCCGGCCGATTGGCGTGGCGCGATGTCGGGCCGGGCAAACGGCCGGGCCCGGTTGCGCGGGCATGCCGCTTCGCTGGACGCGTTGGTTGTGACCGGTCAGGTCAGTGTGACCGGGGCGAAATTGGAAGCGTTGCCGGTGTTGGACCGCATCGCGCTGTTTACGCAGACCGAGCAGTTTCGTTCGGTCCAGCTGCAGAAGGCCAGCGCCGATGTCGAATGGCAAGGCAACCGGCTGACCATTCGCTCGTTATTTCTCGAAAGCGCCGGTCTGTTGCGGATCGAGGGGGGCGGTGTGGTGCAGGATGAAATGTTGGACGGGGAATTTGATGTCGGCGTGGCCGCCACGTCACTGCAATGGCTGCCGGGCTCGCGGACCCAGGTGTTTACGGTCGAGCGTGACGGTTACTTGTGGACCAAAGTGAAGGTGCGCGGGCCGCTGAAGAACCTCGAAGAAGATCTGAGCGGCCGGTTGATGGCCGCCGCCGGCAAGGAAGTCTTCGAAACCGGCAAAGGCCTGATCGAGCAAGGCGCCAAGACATTTTTCGATCTGCTGAAGAAAGCACCGGGCCTGTGAACCGGGGCCTCAGTGCCCCGCCCCCGGCTGCTGCGCCATCAAGCGGATCTTGCGCCAGTGACCGCTTTGCCAGCGGGCGAACATCCCCACGCCCAGCACGATCGCGTGCGCGGTCGTTGCGATCCACGGCCCCAATGACGCCAGACCGGGCGCCCAGTGGACCAGCACCAGACTGCCGCCGACCAACACCACCGCGCCTGAGCCCAGCATCCACAGCGCCGGGAACAATGTATCACCCGCTCCGCGCAACGTGTGCGAGTACGTCAGGAACGCGGCATCGAACATCTGGTAAATCGCCACGCAGATGAAGATCAGCTTGCCGGCCTGGATCACCGTCTCATCGGTGCTGAACACCCGCATCAGCGGCTCGCGAAACACCAGGAAGACCAAACCGACGCTCACCATGTAGCCGGCAATCAATTTGAACCCGAGCAATGCGCGTCGTTGCGCTTTCTCAGGATCCTTTGCGCCAATCGCCTGCCCGACCAACGCCGTCAGCACGGTGCCGATGGCAAACGACGGCATGAACAGCAAATGCAGATATCGGACCACGATGCTGTTGGCCGCCAGATGCGCCGTGCCAAACATCCCGATCAACGCGATTACGATCACGCCCCACGTCAGCAGATCAAAAACCGGCATCCCGCCTGCCGGC
>JBFZFE010000237.1:0-12578 GCA_041306525.1 Verrucomicrobiota bacterium
ATCTCGATCTGCAGCCAGATGTTGAACTTGTTTTCGTCCGTCCAAATGGACCGCATCTGCTCTCGTGAATAGCGTCGAATCATAGGTCGCGCAGGCTAGCGAACTCACCGGGTTTAGTCAACGCGCTGACCGCACGTTTGGCAGGCGGCATCAGCCGGTCGTGTTCGGATAGCTGCCGAGGGTCTTCACGAACATTGTGTGCTTGGCCAGTTCCACCAAGGCGCGTTTCAAGCGGGTGTCATCGGGATGACCCAGGACGTCGACGAAGAAGTAGTATTCCCACGCCTTTTTCCGGTTCGGGCGCGACTCGATCTTGGTCATGTTGATCTTGTGCGTCTTGAACGTCGCCACGCAGTCGTGCAGGGCGCCGACTCGGTCCTGGACGCTGAACATGAGCGAGGTTTTGTCCATGCCGGTGCGCGGCGAAGGTTTGCGGCCGATGACGAGGAACCGGGTGACGTTTTCACTCGAGTCCTGGATGTTCGCGTCCAGAATCTTCAAGCCGTACATTTCCGCGGCCAAGGCGCTGGCGATGGCGGCGCTGTGCGGTTCGGTGCGCGCGATTTCGGCGGCGCGGGTGCTGCTGGAGACTTCCACCAGCTCCACGTTGGGCAGGTTGATCTGGATCCATTGCCGGCATTGCGCGAGCACCTGCGAGATCGAGTAAACTTTGCGGACCTCCGCGCGCGGGATGCTGGCCATCAAGTTGTGGCGAATCGGCAGGACGATCTGGGCGCAGATCTTCAACTCGCTCTCCACGAACATGTCGTAGGTGTGCGTCACGGCGCCTTCCGTGGAGTTCTCGATGGGCACCACGCCGTAATCCGCCCGGCTCTTGGCCACTGCGGTGAAGACGTCGGTGATGCTGGGCAACGGCTCGTATTTCAGGCTCGCGCCGAACTTCCGAATGGCGGCCATGTGCGAATAGGTTGCCGCGGGGCCGAGGAACGCAATCACGAGCGCTTTTTCCAGCGACAACGCGCTCGACATGATTTCCCGGTAAATCGCGCGCAGGGACTCGTTGGTGACCGGTCCCCTGTTCTTCTCGGTGACGCGACGGAACACGGCTTCTTCGCGGTCGGGCGCGTAAATCTCGCCCCCTGTTTCGTGCTTGATGCGCCCAATCTGCAGCACCAGCTTGGTCCGCTCATTCAGCAGTTGGACCAACTTGGCGTCAATCGCATCGATCTTATTGCGCAGGGGTTGGAGTTTGTCCTTCATGGGCGTTGGCTTCCGGGGCGGTCGCGGGTGGTGCGCTCGCCGTGGGTGTTTCAGTGGACGGTGCGTCGGCGGGCATCGGCAACTCCGCTTGTGGCTCCGCCTTCTGTTCCGCAGTCCGCAAGGCCGCGGCCTGCAGACGCAGTTCTTCGGCCTTCGGCATGTCATCCACGCTGCGCAGGCCGAAATGCTCCAGGAACCGTGGCGTGGTGCCATAGAGCAACGGCTTGCCGGGAACGCTTTCGTTGCGTCCCACGATGGTAATCAGGTCGCGTTCCAGCAGTGTCTTGATCACGCCATCGACTTCAACGCCGCGAATCGCCGCGATATCGGCCCGTGAAATGGGCTGGCGCAGGGCGACGATGGACAGTGTCTCCAATGAGGGTTGTGAAAGCCGGTGTGGACGGGCTTCATCCAGCAGTTTCTTCAACCATGGCGCGTACTCCGCCCGGCTGATCAGGCGCCAGCCGCCGGCAATCTCGACGAGCTGGAAACTGCGCTGCAAGGTGTCGTACTCGACCTTCAACGTTTCCAGCGTGACCGCGATGGCGGCTTCGCGGACGTTACGAAATGCCTCGGTCACGGCCGGTTGCTCTTCGTCGACGGCCTCGGCGAAGATGGAACGCATTTCCTTGGCCGAGAGCGGCCGTTCGGCTGCGAACAGCATCGCTTCCACAATGTTTTTCAATTCAAGTGTCATGCTGACTTCACCACAACGATTTCGCCAAACGAATCCTCCTGGCGGACGCGCAGGCGCTTGAGGCGGATCAACTCCAGCAGCGCCAGGAATGTCACCACGACCTCCGCCCGCGAGGCGGTATCGGCGAACATCTCCACAAACCGCAGTTGGGTCCGCTCGCGCAGGTTGTACAGGATTTCCTCGATTTTGTCGCTGACGGTAAAGCGTTCCTCGACGATTTCGCGGAACTCCTCCCGCGAATTGGCCCGCTTGAGCACCTCGTTGAACGCACTGATCAGATCGAAGATGCTCACCTCGGCCAGCGGCAGGTCCTTGTCCACCTTGATCCCGGCATCGGGAGCCTGCCGGGTGAACAGGTTGGCTTGTTCATCCTCGCGTTGGCCGAGCTGGAGGGCGGCTTCCTTGAATTTCTTGTACTCCACGAGCTGCCGGATCAGTTCCCAGCGCGGGTCCTCGCCCTCTTCCGCCTCGCTGTCGGTCACCTGCTGGTCCACCGGCAACAACATGCGGCTCTTGATGTACATCAACGTCGCTGCCATCACGAGGAACTCACCGGCCACTTCGAGGTTCAGCAACTGCATCAGTGACAGGTACTGCATGTACTGGTTGGTGATGCGCTCGATGGGGATGTCGTAGACGTCCACCTCCTCCTTCTTGATGAGGTAGAGCAACAAATCCAAGGGCCCCTCGAACACCTCCAATTTGACTTTGTAATCAGCTTCCATCGCCTTGATGCCGTGACCGTCCTTCCTAACACAGCCTTGCCTGCCGCCGCAACTCGCGATTCCGTTGGCGCGTGGTAACGCGGCCCGTCAGGGATCGGTTTGGACCGCGAGATGGAGGGCGTTGAGCTGATGCGCTGCCCGCTCGTCGTTGGGATCCAGCTGGAGGGCGCGCTCAAACGAACGGCGGGCGGCGACGATGTCCTGGACCCGCTGATGGTGCAGCCCCAGTTCGGTATGGTACTCGGCGCGCCGCGGCCGGGCAGCGACCGCCTGTTCGAAGTCTTCGCGGCCATTGGTCGTCTGCCCCAGCAGGTCATACATGCGCGCCTTCTTGACCAACGCGTCATAGTTGTGCGGGTTCAGCGTGATGGCGCGACGGTACCAGCGGATGGCTTCCGTGCTGAGTTGTTCGCGTTGAATGCTGTTCCAGGTCGCGCGCGCCGCAAACAGGTCAGCCAAGCCCTCGGCGATGGCGAAGTTGCGTGAATCAAGTTGCCAGGCGCGCTTGTAGAAACTCTCCGCTTGTCCCCAGCGCAGGTGCTCTTTTTTGCGCTCGGCCAGTTGCACAAGCAGATGCGCCGGGTAGCTGTAGTGCACCCGCGAGACAAGCAGCGCAATCAAGGCGACCAAGCCGCCAATCAGGACGTAACGCGGGATGCCTCTGATGCGCACGACGCTGTATTGGCCGAGTTTCGGCGGACGCTCCTCCAGGCTGCCGCGATGATGAATCCCGCAGGTCAACGCTGCTGCGGCAAGCGCGGAAAAGGTCAGCAGGTTGGCACCGGCATGCAAGCCCGTTCCGATGGCGCAGTCCAGCACCACGGCGACGAACATCGCCAAGCCAGCGACGGCGAACGCATACCGGTTGGAAGGCGTCGCGGCGGAGTAACGCACCGCGCGCAAACTGAGAAGCCGAATCGACAGCAGGCCGTAACACATCAGTGCCCAGAGAAGGAGAACGACGCCAATCGCGCCATATTCGGCAAACAGGGTGGCAAACTCCGTGCCGACAACGCCACCAGAGCCCGGGAGGGCGACGGGGAGCAACCACGAGGCCAGCCCGGGCCCGACCCCGGTCGCCAGTTGTCGCTGGCCAATTTGCAGAAGCTGGACCAGCACCGCCACCGAACCATCCGTCTGCGGCGCGGCAGCGTGGGGCAGAGCCCCGCTTTCCGCGCCGCCCAGCTCGAAGCGGGAGACAACAATCACGGCCGCCACGAGCACGACCAGCAGCGTGCCGCCACCGACCAGCACCCAGCGAAACTTCCAGCCCCGTTTGCGCAGCAGATAAATCGCCAGGACACAGGCCGATGCGGACCAGCTGATCCAGTTCCAGTGCATTTGCGTCAGGGCCAGCCCGACCACTGCCAGCAACGCGGCAAACGCAAAGATGACTCTCTCGTTCACGGTGCGGCGCGAGAACAGGAACGCCGCGCCGGCAACCGCAAAGACGAGGTGCAGATAAACCGCCAACATGCCCGGCGCGGGAAACGTCGCGCTCGCCGCGCTGCCGTGGCCGGGAACACCACCGCGGAGGACCTGCCAGAAAGCGTGCAGCGACAGGACAACGCCGATGCCAGCCACGCCCCAAACCAAGGCCATGATCTGCCAGCGGCTGCGAATGGTGTTGAGGACAAGGAAGAAAATCAATGACACCGTGACGATGGCCAGCATGTGCGGCCGGGCCAGCGCTTCGACATCCGAGGTGGAGTACCGCACGATCCCGTAGGTCATCAACACCAAGACGGGAGCGTTCATGGTGGAGAACACAATGTGAGTCTCCCGTCCCAGACACAAACTGATGACCCAGAGCAACGCCGCCAAGGCGACGGCGATCATGATGAGGCCTTGGGACCAGGGGCTGACCGCGCCACCGGCCAGCGGCGCAAAGACCAGCACGGCGAGAACCAGCAGAAACGCGCTGTTTGCCAGATGACGGGCCAAACGCGGCAGGCCCACGTCCCATGCTTCATGGCTGCGCGGGCGCACTTGGCTGGAGATGGCAGACATGGGCGAGACGGCGTTTCTTGGATTCAGGGCCGCTACAAAATGCTGCGGGGCACGTAAATCGTGTCACCGGGCTGGATGACCACGTCTTTCGCGGGGTTGCGACGCAGTTGCTCGATATCGAAGGTTCTCTTCGCCTTGCCGCGGGTCAACTCCACCTTGCCACGGCTGGCGAAGTCCGTGAAACCACCGGCCGTGTTGATGGCCTTGAGCAAGGTGACATCTGTGGTCCAGGGATACCGGCCGGAGGAGCGCACTTCACCGCCGACGTAGAAGAAGCGGGAGGCAACCAGCACGTTGACGTTGCAGCGGACATAAAACCGGGGGACGTAGGCCGCTTGGATCTTCGTCGCCAATTCACTGGTGGTCAGGCCGTCGGCATCCAGACGACTGATCAAAGGCAGGCCAATCTTGCCTTCGTCATCGATCAGCAAATCATAGACCTGCGGAGGCTGGGCACTGGTGGTTTCCAGGCGCACCTGCAACTGGTCGCCGATGCGCAAGCGCGACTCAAACTCACTGGGCAGCACTTCGGTGGGATCCGCCGGGGGGACAACGGCCTTGGGGGTACCGGCGCAGCCGATGCCGAGACCGATTATCAGCACGGCAAACAGGGCGCGCACAACAGCAGCCAGGGGCGTTTCGGAACGCAGTGTTTTCATGTCTCGGTATGGATCCTTAGTACTTGTCCTGAATCTGGATTTCTTCAGCCACCGGCGCGGCTTTCTTCGTGCCCGCCGGCTTCGGCGGTTCGCCGAGGTGCGAGTAGTGCTCGTAATGCTCGTGGTAATAGTAATACGTGTCCTCGTGACCGAGGTGGACGTTGTTGACGACGACCCCGAGCAGCTTGCCGCCGGCGTTCTCGACCATTTTGCGGGCGCGTTGCGACATGGCGCGCGGGAACCGTCGATGTTGGACCACGAGAATGGCCTTGCCGACTTCGCGAGCGACCACGGTCGCATCACTGATGCCGAGCACGGGCGGCGTATCGTAGAGCACGACATCGAAACGCTGGCCAACTTCCCGGATGAGCTGGTTCATCCGATTGGAGGTCAGCAACGGCAACGCCATCCGCGAGGATTGCACGCCGCCGGTCGGGATCATCCAAATATTGGCGACGTTGGTCGGGTGAATGACTTCCTCGACGGTTTTGCTGCCCGAGAGGAAATCGGACAGGCCAATGTCGCGGCCGATGCCAAAGTACTTGTGCGCCGTCGGCCGCCGCAGATCGCTGTCGACGATCAATACGCGGTTGCCTTGCTGGGCGTAGACGTAGGCGATGTTCGCGAGCGTGAAGGATTTGCCTTCACCGGCGCCCGCGCTGAGAACGGCAATCGATTTGTGGTCGGTGTCGGGCTGCCCAAAATCGATGTTGGTGCGCAGCATCCGGTAAGCTTCCAGATGAGCCGGCGAAGCTTCCTCCTTGCTGAGCTGAACCGTGCCCTGCGGGATGACGCCCACGACCGGCAGGCCGAGGTAACGCTCGACGTCTTCCATGATCTTCACGCTGGTGTCGAGGAACTCGATGAAGAACGCCAGCCCGATGCCCAGCAACAGCCCCACCACCGCTCCCAGGGTGATGTTGAGCGCCATGTTCGGCCGAATCGGGGCAAAGATCGGTTCGGCGCGGTCAATCAACTCCACCGAGCTGCGCAACTGCTGCACATCAATCGAAGTCTGCTGGATGCGCGCCTTCATCGTCTCGTAAAGGCGTTCCTCGGCTTGCTGTTCAGCGACGGCGTTGCGGTAGGGCAGAAACGCTTCGCTGTCCATCGCGAGGCTGACCTTCTTGAGGTCATCGAGCTGTTTCTGGAGTTCGACGGTGCGCTGCTGCGACATTTTGTATTCGATCTCAAAGCCGCGCATGATGCCCTCCAGGCGGGCGTTGAGCTGTTCATTGAGCTTGTCGCGCTGGGCAACGGCGGACCTGACCTGTGGATGCTCGGCGCCGAAGTCCTGCTTCAATACTTCGAGGCGCAACTCCGAATCGGTGAGGTTCTGCAGCAACGTCTGGACGTTGGGCTCGCTGAATACCGTGGCGATCGCGTTGCGCAGCTGTTGCGGGGAAAGCTTCTGCAGCTCGCGCAACCGCGACTCGCGGGTGACCTGCTCGACCTTCGAGGCGGTCAACTGCTGTTCCAACTGGACGATGGTCTGGTCGTTGAGCTTGACCGCGCCGAAGATGGGCACCCCCAACTCGCTGCGCATCCGTTCGGCGCGCATCTGGGCGCTCTGGACCTTGGCCTGTTGCTTGCCGAGCGCCTCATCGAGCTTCTCGAGCGCTTTCAGGGTCAACTGCCGCTTCGTTTCCATCCGTTCACGTTCGAACACCTGCGAAATCAGGTTCGCCAGTTCGGCGCAGACATTGGGATCTTCATCCTCCACGCTGATCTCGATCAGGCTGGTGTCGCGAAACCGCCGCACACCCATCCGGCCCTTGAGCTGGCGGAACGCAAACTCCATCGGCAAATCCTGACTGCCCTGCGCCCAGCGCCGCTGAAGCTTGGCCTGTTCAATGACCGGGTAGAGGATCTTCTGCGACTGGATGATCTCGTACTGCGTCTGCAGGAAATAAGGGTCGTACGTGGGCAGATTGGATTGCTCGAAGACGGCAACCGTGGGCCGGTCATGTTCCACTTTGATCCGTGCCGTGGCGACATAGATCTTGGGCTGGAAATAGGTGACGGTGGCCGCCACCAAAAGGACGAGGAGGAAGACGACAAACACAATGGCCTTGCGGCTCTTGATGACCCGCCAGTAATCCAGAAAGTGCAGGCGTGCTTCGGTCTGAGGCTGCTGTGTCAACTGCATTATTTTCTCCGGTTAGAGCGTGGTACTAAACACCATGCCCCTTACCCGCGCAAGGACAAAGTCCGCCTCGGACAATCTCCGGTCTCCCCCACGTAAACCCATCAGCGATGGGCCTTTCCGATGAGTTGGCGGACGCTGGTTTGGTTCTTCGCCAGATACTTTTCCAGCCCCTCGTGGATGTCCAGAAACACCTCCGGGTAGACAAACCAAGCGGTGCCCACCTGCACCGCTGCCGCCCCTGCCAGCAGATACTCCACCGCGTCCTCCCACGTCGTGATTCCCCCAATCCCGATGATCGGCACTTGACCGGCACGGCACTCGGGAATCTTGCTGTAACAGTCCCACACCATGCACAACCCCACCGGCTTCACCGCCGGGCCCGACAACCCGGCGGCAATGTTGGCGAAGTACGGCTTCTGCGTCCGCACGTTGATCGCCACCCCGCGCAACGTGTTGATCATGGAAAGCGCATCGGTCCCCCCGGCAATCGCCGCTTTGGCGGGAAGGGTGATGTCGGTGATGTTGGGGGTCAGCTTCGTGATTACCAATACATCCCGGCTCTTCGGCACCGCCGCCTTGACGGCGCGCACAATCTTCTCAATCGCACACGGGTCGATGCCAAACGACACGCCGCCTTCCTTGATGTTGGGGCAGGAAACATTGATTTCCAGCCCGTCAATCTTCCCATGGTCGGCCGCCAGCAACCGTTCGGCGAGCGCCCCGTAATCCTCGACCGAGTTGGCCGAGATGTTGACGATCACCGGCAGGTCATGATGACAAAGCTTCGGCAGGTCCTCGGTGAGGAATCGTTCGACACCTTTGTTCTGGAGCCCAATCGAATTGAGCAGACCGGCCCGCGTCTCAATCACGCGCGGCTCGGGATTGCCCTGGCGCGAGACCAACGTCACACCTTTCGTGACAAAAGCCCCCAAGGTCGCAAAGACGTCGCCGCTGCGTCGCAACACGCGCACTTCATCGCCGCTGCTGCCCGACGTGCCCGATGCCGTCAGGAGGGGCGAACGCAGCCGCAAGTGGCCGAGGCTGACTTCGAGTTGGTTTGATTGTGGTTCCATATGATTTCACTCGCATCAAAAACAGGGCCTTCCGTGCAGACGCGGGCATACTTCTCGCCGCCTTCCTCGTCGCGCACCTTGCAGACGCAGGACAAACAGACGCCGTAGCCGCAACCCATCCGCTTCTCCAGCAGGCATTTCAACGCAATCCCTGCCGGCTCCGTCACCGCCTGCACCGCTTCCATCATCCGGTCCGGCCCGCAGGTGAAGGCGACCGTCGACGGCGCGGCCTTCCCGCCTGTTCTCTGGAGAAACTGCCGGTATTGTTCGGGCACCAGCCCATGAAACAAGTTGGCCGGCGGTATACCCCGCAACTCGCGCTTCGGCAGGGGCGTGTCCGACGACAGAAAAATGTCCGCCGGCGCCAAACCGGCATCCAGCAAGTCGTCCACGTACACGTAGGCGTCACCGGCCCCCCCGGCGAAGGAGGAGTCAACATGGCCTGTGTAGCGCAATAGCTCCAGGCTGCTGATGCCAATGAAGACCTTGATCGGGAACGAGTAGTAACGCAGCGCCTGCACCAGCAAGATCAACGGCGCCACCCCCACGCCACCGCCGATCACATGCACTTCCGCCACGCCCTCCCGCCGCAAAACCCGCACATCATACGGACTCCCCAGCGGCCCGAGCATGTCCACCTTGTCTCCCGGCTGCAACCGCGCCAGCAACGGCGTTCCGCCACCGCCCGGCAACACCTTGTACAACATGTCGAATTGATGCGGATAAACGGTGTGCAACGCCAGCGCCAGCGACGGCGGCAGCGCCAGTTGCTTCTGGTAAAGCCGGTCAAAGTGCCGGTAATAGGCCCGCTGAATCCCAAAAGGCCGTTTCAACAGCGGAAACGGCGGCAAATGCAGCAGCTCATCCAGCTCCCGGCCCCGTTGCACGCGCCGCGGTGTCAGCAGGAACTTCTCGGGCGCGCAATCCATCATCACGAACTGTGATGGCCAGACCTCCTGCATTTCGGGCGCCCGAAACGTCAGCACAAAATGAGAACTGTCCGCCCCGCCAATTGTTCGGTTCGCCACGACCTCCGCGGGAAAAGCCGAGATGTTACCGGGTTTCGCCGCCCGGATGATCGGTGTTCCGTCCGCGACGGCCTGGAGTTCTTCCAGTGACGTGAAAAATGCCCGCGGATAACGGTCGGCATATCGGTCCTCCCGCACCGCGCGCAAGTCGGCGGCATCGGCCACCACCAACACGCCCAGCGACGCGAACTTGCCGGCATCCTGCCGCGCCATCGCGGCCAATGCCGCTTTGGTCCGGGCCGCATCCTTGCCGGCCATGAAGAAATGCAGCGTGCGCCCGTCTTTCTGCGCTGTGCCCCGCGCCGGCTCCAACTCCCAGCCATCTCGCGCCAAGATCGCCGCGAGCAACCGGTCAGCCGTGTCCTGATTGACTTTCTGCAAGGTCGCCATCGGCCCGCACCATTACCAGAAACCCTTCCCGATGCAAAGACGATGGTGGGCCCGCGGGCAGCAATTACAGGAATTCGCGCGGATCGGTGATCTTGCCGGTCAGGGCACTGGCGGCCACGGTGTACGGGCTGGCGAGAAAAACTTGGCTTTCGAGATGACCCATGCGGCCGGGGAAATTGCGGTTGGTGGCGCTGATGCACTTCATCGGCTTGTTCATGCGACCAAAGGTGTCCGCTGGACCGCCCAAGCAGGCGGCGCAGCCGGGGTTCTCGGTCATGGTGACGCCGGCATCCACGAGGATCTGCCAGATGGATTGGCCGTCCCTCTTGATGGCGCGCAGCTCGGTCATGGCATCCGGAGTGGCCGGCACCCCGAAGGTGTCGATCTTCACTTTGCGGCCTTTGACGACTTGGGCGAATGCCAGGAAATCGCTGGTCTTGCCGCCGGTGCAGGAACCGATGTAGGCGCGGTCGAGCGTGATGTCACCGCATTCCTTCGCCAGCTTGCGGTTGCCGGGATTCGGGTGACAGGCGACCGTCGGCTCGAGTCGGGTGAGGTCGAACGCCTTGTCGTAAAGGAATTTCTGGTCCCGGTCGCAGAATTCGGGCGTGTAGTCGGCTTTGGTGCCGTTGAACTTGGTGCGTTCGTTGACGTAATCGAAGGTGGTCTGGTCGGGCTCAAAGATGCCGTTCTTGCCACCGGCCTCGATGGCCATGTTGGCGATGGTCATGCGGTCGTCCATGGCAAGACCCTTGGCACCAGGGCCGTCGAACTGCATCGCCCGGTAGGTCGCGCCGTCGAAACCGATTTCGCCGATGAGGTGGAGAATGATGTCTTTGGCCATGAGGCCCTTCTGAAGCTGGCCATCGAGCCAGAAGCGCATGGTTTCGGGAACCTTCAACAAGAGCTTGCCGGTGCCGAGGACGAACCCGGCATCCGTGTTGCCGATACCGGTGGCGAATTCGCCAAACGCACCCGCCATGCAGGTGTGCGAATCGGTGCCGAGAAGGACTTCGCCCGGTCGGGTGTGACCGCGGAGCGCGAGCGCGGTATGGCAGACGCCGGCGTATTTGTTGCCGTATTGACGCTGGAAATTGCCCTTGGCGGGGTCGAACACCCATTGGCCGTTCGGGTCATCGATGATGTCGTAGAAATATTTGATGCCCTGTTCGCCGACAAAGGAGCGGAGAATGTCGACGTTGCGATTGCACTTGTTGTCGGCGGTGAAGATGTAGTGGTCGGGGATGATGACGATTTTGGAGCTGTCCCAGACCTTGGCGGCGGCGCCGAACTCGCGTTTGAACACGCCGATGGTTCCCGGCCCGCAGACGTCGTGGGTCATCAATACATCGACGTTCACCCAGACGTTGTCGCCTGGCTGGACATTCTTGCGCCCGGAAGCGCGCGCCATGATTTTTTCGGTGAGTGTCACGAGCGCGGAAGATACGCAGCAGCGGCGGGATGCGCAACCGTGAAATCTGGCCAACCACCGGTGCGGGCCGGCAACTACGCGGCCGGCTTGGCCGGCGGCGGGGTGCCGGGAGCGGCTGCCTTGAGGAGTTGATCCATCGTGGCGAGCAGCTCCTTCATCTGAAACGGCTTGTGCATGAACGCATCCACCCCGACCCGGAAGCTCTCCGGCAATACATCCAGCTCCATGCCGGTCACGGCAATCACCTTGGCGCTCGGGCTGAGTTTGCGAACGAAGCTCAAGGTCTCGGCCCCATCGAAGCTTGGCATCGAGTAATCGAGCAGGACGATCTTGATGTCCTTCGGCGCGTACCGGAGCATGTTCAGCCCCTTGGTGCCTGAGCTCGATGTGAGCACCGTGTATCCCTCTTCCTGCAACACCGGCCGCAACACATGCAGAAAAGCCTGGTCATCATCAATCACCAGCACCGTGCAGGCCTTGCGCGCCGCCGCTTCGGCCTCGGCCTGGGTGTTGGTGGCTTCGTCTTCGCGTTTGCCAAACAGGTTTTTCAGGAAGCTCATACGCCGCAATAGATAGGCCGGAGAGGCGCGGACTTCAAACCCCAATTTCTACAGGCTGGCAAGGCCGCCACCGGCATGTTATGGATCACCCACAACAAAGGAGAAATCCCATGAAGTGTTTGCACTGGCTATTCAGCATCATCCTCATTTTCGCAGTCAGCACCGGGTGCGCCAAAAAGAAGGGCGGCATTGACGTCGCTCCCCTGCAGAAGAGTTTCGAATCGGCAGAAACACCCATCAAGACCGACATCCAGAATGCCGTCATCGCCTTGGAAAAGGGCCATCACTCCGAGGCGCTCGCTTACCTCAACAAGATCGCCAGCAAAGCCAAGCTCACCGCCGAGCAACAAGCCGTGGTCAAAAGCACAACCGATCAGATCCTCGCCTTGATGAAGCAGAAAACCGACGAGGCCGCCCAACGACTCCAAAAGTCGCTCCAAAAGAAATAATCCCGGGCAGGGACGCGACGCCGCCCACCAGCAATCAGCGTCGCTTCTTGGTGACCGGCTCGCCGCCCGAGATCTTTGCCTTTGACGGTGAAGTAGGCGTACATCTGCAACTTGCGGATGCCGCTTTCGACAACGTTACCGGGCCGCACCACGCATTGGGGGCGCACCTTGACGAGCTTGCCGGC
>JBFZFE010000238.1:0-8084 GCA_041306525.1 Verrucomicrobiota bacterium
AGACTCAAGCTCTGACCCCCTATCTGACCCCCTATCTTGACCCCCTATCTTATCCTCTACAGCAAACGCTGCCCCGAGTGTTGGGGAACGGCATTCACCAAAATCGCGCCAACGTGATTGAATAGCGAGCAAATGGAAACGGTACTGCTGATTCTTTTCGCGGTGTTAGTTATTGTTGGATTTGTGCTGTGGTATCGGCGGGATCGCAATTATCCAGAGGAGGAACGCCGTTACATGATTGGCGTTGCATTGCAGCACGGGTTGGACATTCGGATGAAGTACTGGACGGATGGACGCAAAAGGTTTTCGACACGAACTGTATCGCCAATCGGTTTTGACGAATCAGACAATCTGAGTGCCTTCGACCATCGTCGCAATGAACAGCGGACTTTCAAGCCGCGTAGGATAAAGAGACTGGCACTGGTATATCCCAAGAACGCGCCACCGAAACAAATCTACACCCTGAAGCCCGCGCCGCCCGTGGAATCGCCGCCATCACACAAGCCAAGAAAAAACCGCAGATCGAATCCGTCGCCTTGATTTGCTATCGAGTGTCCGGGGTCAACTCACCACTCGTGTCCGGGGTCAACTCACCACTCGTGACAGCAGAAGCGCTTTCCCCTGTGCGTGTCAGCCCGGCAAGGGGCTCGTCACACTCAGCTCCGCTCGCTCGGTTCACGCTTCACTCTGAATTCCCGACCCCAAAGTAGGTCGCGTCGGGGTGGTGGAGGACGAGGGCGCTGACGCTGGCTTCGGGTTCCATCATGAAACCTTCGGTGAGGGCGACGCCGATGTCGGCGGGGCGGAGGAGTTCGAAGATGCCGGCCTGGTCTTCGAGCGCGGGGCAGGCGGGGTAACCGGGGCTGTAGCGTTTGCCGCGGTACCGGGCTTGGAAACGGTCGAGCATCGTCATTGTTGCCGGGTCGGGGAATCCCCAGTCCTCGCGGAGGCGGCGATGCAGCCATTCGGCGGCGGCTTCGGCGGTTTCGAGCGCGAGCGCCTGGAGGGCGTGGGATTTGAGGAATTCGCCGCGGGCTTTGAAGTCGTTGGCGCGTTCGAGGATGCCGGCGCCCGCGGTGACGACGAGGAGAGCGATGGAATCGCTCTCCAGTCCTGGGTCCTGGGTCCTGAGTCCTGAGTCATCGCCGGGCATGACGTAGTCGGCGAGGCAGAGGCCGTCGGGTTTGCGTTGGCGCGGGAAGGTGAAGGTGTTGTGGAGCGGTTCCCTCCATTTGTCACCCTGAGCTTGTCGAAGGGGCTCTGTGGCTCTGGTGCAAGACTGAGATTCTTCGCTTCGCTCAGAATGAGAGGCAAAGAGACGGATGCTGTTGCCGTCGGCGGTGGCCGGGAAGAATTGCCAGAGCGCTTTGACCTTCATGAACGTGGCGGCTTCGGCTTTGACTTCCTCGACGGCGTGATGGAGTTCGAGCGCCTTGGGATCGCGGGCGGCGAGGGCGCGTTCGAAGTTGGTTTTGAAGCCGAGGTGGCGGACGAAGAGCATCTGCGGGTTGATGTAGCTCCAGAGCTCGGTGAGGTTCGGCACCGGCATGATTTTGCGGTCGTGGTAGGGGATCGGCAAAGGCGGGACGATGCGGACGCGCGAGGAACGGGTGGTGGATTCGTGAGTGGATGCGGTCTGGCCGGTCGCGGCGGGGACGCCGCTCCCACGACTGGTTGGGGATGAGGGGCGGAGTTCGCCGAGGCGGTTCATTGTGGCGAGGCCGTTCATGGCGTCTTTGCAGTAGGCAACGGGGCCGTCGTAGGCGGGGGCGATTTTGCCGGTGGTGAATTTCTCGCTGAGCGCGGCGCCGCCAACGAGGAGCGGAGTGTTGATGCCGGCAGCCTTAAGGTCGGCGGCGGTGGCGACCATTTGCTGGGCGCTTTTGACGAGGAGACCGGAAAGGCCGATGGCGTCGGGCTGGTGTTGGTGGGCGGCTTTGATGAGTTCCTCGGGCGGGACTTTGATGCCGAGGTTGATGACCCGGTAACCGTTGTTCGAGAGAATGATCTCGACCAGGTTTTTGCCGATGTCGTGGACGTCGCCTTTGACGGTGGCGAGCAACACGGTGCCTTTCTGGGCGTCGGCTTTCTTCTCCATGAACTGTTCCAGATGCGCGACGGCGGCTTTCATCGCCTCGGCGGACTGGAGGACCTCGGCGACGATGAGTTCGTTGGCGTTGAAGAGGCGGCCGACTTCCTTCATGCCGTCCATGAGCGGACCGTTGACGATGTCGAGCGGTGTGGCTTCCTTCCGTTTGAGGTCGAGGTCGGGGATCAGGCCATCCTTGGTGCCTTCGATGATGTAGTTGGCGAGGCGCGCATCGAGAGGCAGGTCGGAGATCTTCTTTTTCACGCGGCTGGTGGCGTCGCGGAAATGCTCGTTGATCGCGGTGATGTGACGTTGTGAGGTTTCCTTGTCGGGCGAATGGAAGAGGAGGTCCTCGGCGAGTTTCTTTTCCGCTGCCGGTATGCTGGCGTAACGTTCGAGTTTCTCGGCATTGACGATGGCGAGGTCGAGCCCGGCCTTGGTGGCGTGATAGAGCATCACGGAGTTGATGACCTCGCGCGCGGCGGGCGGCAGGCCGAAGCTGACGTTGCTGACCCCGAGCACGGTCCGGCAGCGGGGCAGCTTTTCCTTGATCAGACGGACGCCCTCGACGGTCTCGACGGCGCTGCCGATGTAATTCTCGTCACCCGTGGCGCAGGGGAACACGAGAGGATCGAAGATGAGATCTTCTGCCGGTATGCCGTGTTCGACGCAGTATTTGTGCGCCCGCAAAGCGATGGCGAGCTTGCGTTCCCGCGTGATGGCCTGCGCTTGTTGCTTGTCTTCGTCGATGGAACCGATGATCACCGCCGCGCCGTATTTCTTCACGAGCGGCAGGATGCGGTGAAACTTTTCCTCGGCGTCCTCGAAGTTGATCGAGTTGATGATTGCTTTGCCCTGGCAATAGGTCAGCGCCCGCTCGACGGCGGCAGGATTGGTCGAGTCGATCATCAACGGGACTTTGACCTTGTGAATGACCTTCTCGTAGAAGCGGTCGATGTCAGCGAGTTCGTCGCGGTCGGTGTTTTCGAGATTGATGTCGATGATATGCGCGCCGTTCTTGACCTGCGCGCGGGCGATCTCGGTGGCTTCCTCGAATTTCTCCTCGGTGATCAATCGCTTGAACGCGCGCGAGCCGACTTCGTTGGTGCGTTCGCCCACCAGCAACGGCCGCGTGTCGTCGGACGCTTCGACGAGCTCGATGCCGGAGTAGTAACTCTTGCGCTGCCCGCGGAAGCGGCGCGGCGCCTTGCCGGCCACCATCTGGGCAATGGCCTGGATGTGGGCCGGTGTTGTCCCGCAACAGCCACCGACGATGTTGACCCAGCCATTCTTCACGAAGCGTTCCAGCGATGCCGCCAATGACGTCGGCGTCTCGCCGTACTTGCCTTCCTCATCCGGCAACCCGGCATTGGGATAACAGGACACGGCCGCGGTGGACATCTCGTGAATGGTGCGGATGTGATCGGTCATGAACTCTGGCCCGGTCGCGCAGTTCAGGCCGATGGCGAGCAGGTCCACGTGTTGCAGCGACGCCACCAGCGCGTCGGCGGTCTGCCCGGCGAGCATCGTGCCCATTGGCTCGATGGTGCCGGACACGATGACCGGTATCTTTACGCCGACTTGCTCGATGCCAATCAGCGCGGCCTTGATGTTGCGGGTGTCCTGGCAGGTTTCGACGAGCAGCAAATCAGCGCCGCCTTCGATTAACGCCGCCGCTTGCGCGTGGAAGTTCTCGACCAACTGCTGGAAGGTGACGCCGCCGGTCACGGTGATTGCCTTCGTTGTCGGTCCCATCGAACCGGCCACCAATCCCTTACCGGCCGCCGCTTCCTTGGCGAGGCGGACGGCGGCGAGATTGATCTCCCGGCATTTGTCCGCGAGCCCGTACTCGGCAAGGACGAGCGGCGTCGCGCCAAAGGTGTCGGTCTCGACGATGTCAGCGCCCGCGGCAAAATACTCGCGATGAATGTCACGGATCACATCCGGTCGAGTCAGCACGAGGTGTTCGTTGCAGCCTTCGAGCGCGGGTCCGCCAAAATCGGTGGCCGTCAGGTTGCGTTGCTGGATCATCGTGCCCATCGCGCCGTCGAGCACGAGGATGCGGTCGTTCAATAACGCTGCTATATCTCGGGAATTGCTCATGGGGAAGTCAGAGGCTACACTAACACGGGAGTTGAGCAAGACAAGGGAGGCAAAAACCATGAAACTGACAAGTTCGTCCTTTCAAGCCAATCAACGGATCCCGTCGAAGTTCACGGGCGAAGGTCCGGATGTCTCACCGTCACTGGACTGGGAGGGAGCGCCGGGCGGCACGAAAACCTTCGCGCTGGTCTGTGATGACCCCGATGCGTTGAGCGCGACCGGCATCATTTGGGATCACTGGGTCATCTGGAACATCCCGGCCAGCGTGCAGGCTTTGACGGAGAACATCGAGAACAAGGAGTCGGTCCTCGGTGGCGCCAAACAGGGGATGAACTCCTGGCCGCACCTCGGTTACAACGGCCCCATGCCGCCGCCGGGGCACGGGGTGCACCATTATCATTTCAAACTGTACGCGCTGGACGGGGAATTAAGCCTGCCGGCCGGGGCGACCAAGAAGCAGTTGGAAGCCGCCATGGACGGCCACATCCTCGCGCAGTGCGAGCTGGTCGGCACGTACGAGCGCAAAGCTACCTGAGTCGGTCCGAGGCCAAGCGTAGTCGCTCACGGCTTGTATGTAGTTTTGCCGGCATGACCTCCACTGTCATTTCTGTTAAGTACCCCGCCCGACACTGAACACGAAATCAGAAAAGGAAAGAGATTCATGAACGGAATGCAATGGAGTGGGTTGTTGGTGGCGGCAATTGCCGGGTTGTTTTTGGCAAGCCATCGGAGTAGCCTTGTCGCGAATGAGATTGGCGATGCCAACTGCGCGGTGGTGGATGTAATGCAACCGAATCGGCTGATTGATGTGGACCCCGGTGACCAGTTCTGGCTGACCGTACCGGCGGGAAACGGACTCACCGCAGTCTAGTGTAGTGTCTCACAAATGTCTGTCATTATAGGTTTTGAGGTTTATACTGATGGTCATGCCGCGAAGTGCTGCCCCCATCTGCCTGGAGCCACAAGACCGCCAAGAACTCGAACAGTGGGTGAAGGCCCATAACACGCCCCAGCAAGTCTCTCTACGCTGTCGCATCATCTTGGCCACCGCGGCTGGAAGCCAGAACCAAGAAGTGGCCGATGAATTGGAGATCAATCCCAAGACCGTTGCTCTTTGGCGGACCCGTTTCCTCAGCGAGGGAGCCGATTGTCTTTGGGAAGTGGCAGAGGGTCGTGGGCGTAAGCCACGCTACCTCGCCGACAAGGTGGCGGCGATTATCGACCAGACGCTGCAAGCGCGTCCGGTCCGCGCCACGCATTGGAGTTGCCGCAGCATGGCCAAGGCACACGGCATCAGCAAGGCCACGGTCAATCGGATCTGGCAAAGCCATCAAATTCAGCCGCATCGCGCCAAGGGATTCAAACTTTCGCGTGCCCCCCGCTTCTCGGAGAAACTCACCGATGTGGTCGGGTTGTATTTGAATCCGCCCGAAAAGGCTTTGGTGCTTTGTGTCGATGAAAAGAGCCAAATTCAGGCGTTGGATCGAACCCAACCAGGCTTGCCGCTGAAAAGGGGCCGTTGCGGCACCATGACCCATGATTACAAGCGCAACGGCACCACGACGTTGTTCGCGGCGCTGGAAGTCTTACAGGGCAAGGTGGTGGGCCAGTGCTATGCTCGGCACCGCCACCAAGAGTTTCTGAAGTTTCTCAAGCGCCTGGATCAGGAGTTTCCCCAAGAACTGAAGTTGCATGTCGTGATGGACAACTACGGGACACACGAACATCCCCGCGTCCAGAACTGGCTGAAGCGGCACCCGCGATTTGTGCCACACGTCATCCCCACCAGTTCCAGTTGGTTGAATCTGGTCGAGCGCTGGTTTGGAGAGCTGACGGGCAAACGGATTCGCCGTGGCTCTTCAGTACACACCGGGGTAGGGGGCGTGGAACGGATGAAACACTGTGCGACTCTTGTGTCGCAAGGCTTCCTGAATGTCGGTCAACGCGATCGGTTGTTTGTTGGCGTTGAAATAGCGCAAGTCGTCCCGGCAATCGATGCGCCGCAGAATGCCGTTGTTGACCAGGCGAAAACCCATTGCCTGGGCGTAGCAGACAACCCGTACTTCATCGTTACCGGCAGCCAGTAGCTTGAGCCCGGTGTATTGGGCGAGAAACTCCCGGGGCAGGTACGATCCGCCCAAGTTGATCGCGAGTCGGCGAATACCGGGACCGAGTGCTCGACGGAGACGCCAGAAGTCGAGACGCGGACTGCCACGAATTTGGCGGTCGAATTTCGCGTCCGTCCAATTCCATGCGATACCTGCGGCGTCGAGGTCAGTCAGACCGGTAAGTCCGAGAGCGCCGCTGGGGACTGGCCGGTAAACTTCAACGAGCGGCGCAAGGATGAGCAGGTCCCATTCGGTGAGAACAATGCCGGCAAACTTGTGCCGGTGACCTTCTTCGCGGAACCAGCTTTGGAGAATCCGGTCGCCGTTGATCCATTTCCAGCGCGGCGAGGGATTGCGGACACAGTAATTGCTCGCCAACAGAGGGCCGAGTTCTGACGTGAAATCTGCAAACTCCGACGGTTCACCACCGAAAATGCCGTGGATGGGAGTGGCCGGGTTGAGGCGGCGCAGCAACTCCAAACGGTTGCGACAAAGTTCCCCGTTCCGATGGTAACGGAATACGATGGCAAGCTCATCGGTGGGTTCCATTTGTGAAAAGTTAGGCGGAGCAGGGAAAATCGCAACGGGGCGTTCCTTGACCCGCTGCCAAGCCGCTGTTATTACAACGCAGCCGCATTTTACTTGGAGAAAACAATGCCTGAATTACGCAAAGATCCGTTGATTGGCCGTTGGGTGATCGTTTCCACCGAGCGTGGCAAACGTCCAAGCGAGTTTACGCCCACGCCCATCGAGCAAACCGACCACAGCAAAGATCCGTTCGCTGAGGGCAACGAGCACCTCACGCCTGCTGAGATTTTTGCGTTCCGCAACCCGCACAGCAAGCCCAACGGTCCCGGCTGGCAAGTGCGCGTGGTGCCGAACAAATTTCCCGCCTTGCGCATCGAGGGCGACCTCGGCAAGGAAGGCCACGGGATGTACGACCAGATGAACGGCGTCGGCGCCCACGAAGTCATCATCGAAACGCCCAACCCCGAATTACAGCTGGAGCAGCAACCGATTGAGGGCGTTGCGCGTGTGCTCGAAACCTACAAGATGCGCATGAGCGATTTGCTGCGCGACACACGGTTCCGCTACACGCTGATCTTCAAAAATTTTGGCCGCCAAGCAGGGGCAACGTTGCCGCATCCGCATTCGCAACTCATCGCAACCCCGGTGACCCCCAAGCGCGTCAAGGAGAAGCTCATCGGCGCGATGCAGTACTTCAACTACAAAGATCGCAGCATTTTCGAGGATATGCTCCGGCAGGAGTTGAAGGAAGGTTCCCGGATTGTATATGAGAACACCGGCTTCGTGGCGTTCTGTCCGTTTGCCTCGCGATTCCCGTTCGAAGTGACGATTCTGCCACGGCGTCAGGCGGCGTACTTCTACGACATTCACCCTGATGAAATTCTGCAGCTCGCCGACGTGATGAAGGTGACATTGATGAAGCTGTCGAAGGCTTTGAACCAGCCCCAGTACAATTACATCATCCACACCGCGCCGGTTCGTTATCCACATCATGGCTACTGGGCGACAATTGATCAGGATTACCGGTGGCACATCGAGATTCTGCCACGGTTGACATTGATCGCAGGCTTTGAAGTGGGCACGGGTTTCTACATCAACCCGACCCCGCCCGAGGAAGCCGCGAAATACCTGCGCGAAATCCCGGTGTAATCGGGCAGGGGAGTGGGGACAGACATGCCGCTGCACGTTGCTTTTCTCTGGCACATGCACCAGCCACATTATGTGGACTCGGTGCGTGGCATCGCGTTGATGCCTTG
>JBFZFE010000239.1:0-4242 GCA_041306525.1 Verrucomicrobiota bacterium
GCCCAGAACGCGTGAATGGCGGCGAGATGCGCGCGCAATGCTTCGTTGAACGTGAGGTCACCGGGATCGCCATTGAGCGCGCAGACTTTCTCGAACACGTACTTGCCGGGCGGGAGTTGCCACTTCGCCAGCGCGCGGCCTTCCGACATGGGCCGTGATGGCGGCGCGGGCATCGGTCGAACGAGATTTGACCGCGACGTGGAGCTTACTGGCGGCGGCGGAAATCGTTTCGATGGCGGATAGCTTGAGACCGAACTCGTCGCTGTTGGGGAACTGACCGGGCTTGTAGTACTTGGCGCGATGGTTGCGGACATCACCATCAATGCCCATGACGAAAGTGACCGGCTGACTGGCTTCGAGGGTGATGCGTTGGCACATGAGCCGCGAATCAGCGAAGGAGGCGAAGCGTGCCTCCGTGAATCGGGCGTTGCCGGTAACAGCGGTGCGGCGGAGCACGCCGTCGTGTATGTCGAGGACGCGGTCGCTCGACGTGATCGGGCTGTTCTCGATGAAGGCCGGCAACCAGTCGGGCGCGACCATGAAATAGATCAGGCCGTAACCGGCCTTGGTGTAGAGGCCGGAGACATAGGTGCCCCGGTACGCTTCGAGGCGTTGCTCGGGAAAGGTGCCGCGGGTGGTGGTGGCGCCGTTGCCGACGCAGAAAAGCGTGGAGAGCACATCGGCATTGCCCTGCGGCAGATCGGACTCGGAAATGAGCCAGGTGGAATTCGCCATGCGCGCGGAGTTTCCACACCGCGCCACAATCCGGCAAGCTTGAAACCGTCAGGGCAGTTCATTGGTCGCCAGCACCCAGAAACAGCCAGTGGTGCGCGAAGGGCCGCGAGCATGAAAAGCAGTCAGGCTCGATGCTGTCGATGAGCCCATACTGGTAGGAAATTGCTTTTGCGGAGGGGGCCAGAACGGGCGGCAGTGAGGTTAAAAGAGTGCAAACGCCGCGGTGGGGTTCTGCCCCATGGTGCCAGACCGGGGCGGCCGGTAATGTCTCGGCGAAAAGGTTGGTGAATGAATCGCCACCCAAATCGAAAGGAACCCATGGACCTGCTAACCTTACCCGTGCTGGCCAATACGCTCTATATCGGTGGCGGAGTCGGCTTGCTGATCGTCATCGTTGTGGTGGTGCTCTTGCTGCGCCGCTAAACCCGCCCCAGTGCGCCAGAGATTGGTCATGCCCAATCACCCCACGCCAGAAGTGCGCGCCCGTTCGGTTGGGTTTTATCTTCTGTTGGGCGTTGTGCTGTTTGTCGTCATTGAAACCTTCACGCTGCTGGCGCCCATTGTGTTTTCCCTGGTGCTCATTCTCTTGATCGTGTTGGCGGTCAATCCCGTGATCTCGTGGATGCGGGCGTGGACTGGGGGGCGGACGTTGCCGGCCGTCCTGGTGGCGGTGACGCTGGTCTTGCTCATGGTGTTGACGGGCTGGGCGTTTGTTGTCCCCCTCAAAACCTCCACCGCCAAGATCGCGGAACGGCTGCCCGGTTACTGGGAGCGGTTCCAAAAACCGCTGATCAAGATGGAACAACAAGCCCAGTACACCGAGGAGAAACTCCAGGCGGAAGTCACCACCGAAGTGGCGGCAGAAACCGCCGCCGCCGGTCAGCCCCCGGCCAGACCGCGACCCCGGCCCGTGGATTCGCCCCAGGCCACCAGTCAATCGGGTTTCATTCGCTCGAGCATGAGTCAGATGCTCCAAGGGGTGGCCGGCGGATTCAAAGCTGCCGCCGGCAGCGCGTCGCAGATGCTGGTCGTGTTGTTGACGGTCTTTTTCGGCGTGATCTTCGCATTGATCAATCCGCGCCCGATTTTCGGCACGATCTTTTCGCTGCTGCCGGCGCGGCATCATGCGCAGACTTTGATCATTTTGCAGCGGATTGGGAAATTTGTCCCGACTTGGGCGCTCGGAACTTTGGCGGCGATGTTAACAGTGGGGCTGTTGGTGTTTTTACTCATGCTGCCCTTCTTCGAGTTTCTGGATGCGCTGGTGCTGGGATTGATCGCGGGGGTCTTCGAAGCGGTCCCTTACCTCGGTCCTATCTTCAGTGCAGTGCCGGCTGTTTTATTCGCTCTCGGTGAAGGCGGGATGACACCAGTCTGGGTTTTGCTCGCCTATCTCGCGGTCCAAGCCTTGGAAAACAATGTCATTTCGCCGCTGATCATGGCGCGGAGCATGAAACTGCATCCGCTGGCGGTGATCTTTTCCATGCTTCTATGTGTGGCAGTCTTCGGTGTGTTGGGGGTGTTGGTCGCCGCGCCGATGGTGGCCATCGTGAAAATCCTGCACGACGAGCTGTACCGCAAACGCTATCTGCCCACCGTCACCGACGACGATCTGGAGCGGCTGGCGCGCACTGCTCTCGGGGAAAAGTAATCCGCTCACTCCCACCCGATGCGACTGATAGGAAATTGCTTTTGCGGAGGGGGCCAGAACGGGCGGCAGCAGGGGGGAGTGGCGCGCTGGAGTTCGGCCGTGGTCATGTTGAGCGTCTGCCGCTGCGCAGGCCGGGGCAGGTGTTGCGGGGGAGATGGTTCACGTCGGTGGCGACGGCGGAATCGGCGGCGGCGGCTTGCGACAAGTCGTGTGCCGTCAAATGCTCGTCGAGCAAACGAGAAAGCGTGCGGCGCGTTTTGGCTGCTGCGCGGTCGTTGGCGAGGTTGTGTTGCTCAGCGGGATCGCGGACCAGATCGAACAGCAGTTCCGTGTTGGCCAACGTCTCCCGGCAGAGCTTCCAGCGGCCTTGTCGCACCGCGTGCAGGTACATGCAAGAATGGAAGAACCGGTCGCGCTGCGGTCCTTGGCCGTTCAAGACCCCGCGCAAGTCCAAGCCATCGATGTTGGCGGGTGCGACCACGCCGGCAGCTCCCAGGAACGTCGGCAGGATATCGGCCAAGCACACGATGGCGTCGCTGGTTGTGCCCCGCCACGCGGAGGCGGCGTCGCGCATCGCCGCGGGGGGACGCACGATGAACGGGACCCGGCTGACCGGCTCGAAGGGGACGCATTTGCCGCCCAGAGAGTGATCACCCAACATCTCGCCGTGATCGCTGGTGAACAGCACCCACGTCTGGCGCAACGCGTCCGTTTCCTGCAATGCGCCAAACAACCGGCCCAGTTGATAGTCGACTTCGCTGATGCAGGCGTAGTACGCGCGCCGCAGGTCGGCCAGTTGCCGATCATCCAATCGCTGGGTCATCGACAATTCCTGGGTCACCGCCCCATACGCCGGGGGGACCCGCGTGAAATCCTTCGACCAGTCGCCCGTGATGCGTGGCGGCACTGGCCGGTCGCGATACAGGTCCCAATGTTCGCGGCTGGGGGTGTAAGGCGGGTGCGGGTAGTTGAAGCTGAGCCAGAGAAAATACGGTCGCGCGGGGTCGCGGGTCTCGAGAAAATCGAGGCTGCGGTCAACCAGCCATGCGGGCTCGGCCAGCGCCTGCGGGATGGGGTTGATGGCGGGGGCGTTTTCGTTGCCGCCCAAGCCGTGCAGCCGGCCGCTGCCGATGCCGGGTTGGGCGGCCAGGAACTGTTCGTGGTCCTCGTTGAGCACGAGGTGTTCGAAACCGACGTGATGGCGGACATGCGCTGCGTGATGGGCTTTGCCGATCAACCGGGTTTGCCAGCCGGCCCGGGTCAGCTTTCCCGCGAGGCTATTCTCTGCGGTGACAGCGCCGGGTACGAAGCGGTTGGACATGACCCGGTGATTCCAAGCGTGGCGGCCGGTCATGATCGTGGAGCGAGCCGGCAGACAGACCGGGCAGTCTGTAAACGCGTTGGGGAAACGAACGCCGCTGTCGCAGAGCCAGTCCAGGTGCGGTGTCCAGACGTGGCGGTGACCGGCCGCGCTGATGGTGTCGAACCGTTGCTGGTCTGTCGTGACAAGTATGAAGTTTGGGGTTGAGTTCATTGGCAAACTTCAACTCCCCAAGTGCGACTTGCGATGATTGGATCCCCTAGCGTGTTGTGAACTGATTTTCTGTCTGTCTGGCGGGGTGAAATCTCGACCGACCTGTCCCGCAGTTTAGTAATCGTCGGATTCTGAAGGGCAACAGGACCACAACCTGAAAACCCCAGACAGAACGCAACCGCGCCGGCTTTCAAAACGCTCCACGGTTCTACCAAAATCCTAATTGGCTGTTTCATAGAAACTGGACTGACAGATGGCATGATGGCTGGTGGACGCGCAACGAAGTTGTGCTACGTCCATCAGCACTATGAATAACACTCAT
>JBFZFE010000240.1:0-3155 GCA_041306525.1 Verrucomicrobiota bacterium
CTCCGGATCGTTCTTCGCCACGGCAATGGCCGCACCCCACGAGGCCGCAGTCCAGTACAGCAACCCGACATCCTGCTTGCCGGTGCGCGCGACTGCCTTCTTCGGGTCAGCCTGCAACAACTTCGTGAAACCAGCGTGCCGCACTTCCAGACCGCGCAACCCGTAAGCTCGCGCCCGCAGATACAGACGCTTTGCCCGCAAACGTTGTGCGGTTGCCTGCGCCACGTCGCGCGTTTCCAGCTCGTCAGCCGGCAACTGCACAAACGCGTAGGCGTACTGGGTAAATCCACTGGCCGCCGCCAGCAGCAAACCTTCATGCCGCGGACTCTCGGCCAGCAGACTCTCCATCAACTTCAAGCTGAAAGCGGAGGCGTCCCGCACCAATTCGGGATCCTCATCGGCGGCATAGGCCGTGCCGCCGCCGGACAACGCATCGCCGACGCGGTTGACGGCAAACTGCCGCACCGCGCAGCCGCTGGACAACACCAATGCCAGCAGAAAAACTAAGATTCTGGAGCTCAACGCGGCGTACTTATCGCATCGGCCACCGGTGATGACAAGGAGACAGTGCGCTTGCCCCCGGTGCCGGTCAGGTTAATATCCTCTCATGAAGACAATCCGCATCTGGCTGGCGCTGGCGATGTTGGTGCTGCTCAACGCCTGCGCGACAGTTTCCGAAACGGGACGCTCACAATTGCTGCTCGTCAGCAAAGACCAGGAAGTCCAGCTCGGGCTCACGGAATTCGAGAAACTCAAGCAAGCCACCCCGCGCGCCCGGGACGCCAGAGCCAATGCCATGCTCCAGCGCGTCGGCCAACGCATTGCCGCCGTCGCCGAGATGCCCGAAGCCAAATGGGAATTTGTTCTCTTTGAAGATCCGCAGCCAAACGCGTTTTGCCTGCCGGGCGGCAAAGTGGGCGTTTACACCGGCATCCTTCCCATCACCAAGGATGAAACCGGTCTCGCGACCGTGGTTGGCCACGAAGTCGCCCACGCCGTCGCGCGCCATGGCGGCGAACGCATGAGCCAAGCCTTGCTCAGCCAGCTCGGTGGTCAACTGCTGGGCTCCGCGCTGCAGAATTCTCCCGACCAGACCCGCAATCTTTGGCAAGGCGTCTATGGCCTGACCAGCCAGGTCGGTTGGGTGCTCCCGCATTCCCGCAAACAGGAACTTGAAGCGGACCACATCGGCCTGAAATACATGGCTCGTGCCGGTTACGATCCGCGTCTGGCGGTGGATTTCTGGAAACGCTTTCAGGCCTACAGCCAAGCCCGCGGCGGCCAAGGCTGGGAATTTCTCAGCACCCATCCGATGGACGAGACACGGATCGCCGAACTGGAAAAGCTGATGCCGATGGCGCTACAGGAATACCGGCCGGCAAAATAGCCGCTTGCCCCCGCGGTCAGCGCAGGAGTTTCTTCCAGCGCGCAATCTGGGCGGCGACATTCCGCGGCGCAGGCGCACCGGTGGCTTGCCGCGCTGCCAGGGCGCGCCGCAGATCAAACACCTTACCGGCTGCCGCACCGTACTTTTGGGCCGCCAGCTTCGGCAAGGGCGTGCCGGTCTTCTCAACTTCCGCGACCAGCGCCCCAACCGCATGGTGCGCTTCCCGAAACGGCATTCCCTGGCTGACAAGAAAGTCGGCCAGATCCGTTGCCAGCAACATCGGGTCGGCGGCCGCGGCTTCGCACCGCACCTTGTTGAACTTGGTGTCGCCCAACATGCCGGCCAAGACCTGCAGCGAGGCGAGCAGCGTGTCGGCGGAATCGAACAGCGGCTCCTTGTCCTCCTGCATGTCGCGGTTGTAGGTCATCGGCAGCCCCTTGAGCATCGTCAGCACGCTGACGAGGTTGCCGTAGAGCCGACCGGTCTTGCCGCGAACGAGTTCACAGACGTCCGGGTTTTTCTTCTGCGGCATGAGCGAGGAACCCGTGGTGTAGGCGTCCCCGATCCGCACGAAGCCAAATTCGGTGCTCGACCAGAGAATGAAATCTTCCGCGAGCCGGGAAAGATGCATGCCGGTCACGGCGGCGGCATACAGGAAATCCAGCACAAAGTCACGGTCGCTCACCGCATCCATCGAGTTCTGCGTGACGCCCGCGCCGAAGCCGAGTTCCTGGGCGACAAACTCGCGCGGCAACGTCAACGTGCTGCCGGCAATCGCGCCGGAGCCGAGCGGCGACTCCATTCCTTCACTTAAGGCGAGACCGAACCGGTCCATGTCCCGCCCGAGCGCTTCGACATACGCCAACAGATGGTGCGCGACCAGTACCGGCTGCGCGCGCTGGAGATGCGTGTAGCCGGGAACAACAACGTCCTGGTTTGCCTCCGCCAGGTTCACCACTGATTGCATCAGCAGCCGAATTGCCAGCAGCATCTCCACGGATTGGTCGCGCACCCACAACCGCAGGTCAGTGGCGACCTGATCGTTTCGACTGCGGGCGGTATGGAGTTTCTTGCCGACAGGGCCGAGCGCCGCCTCGATGTTCATGTGAACGTCTTCGAGCGCGGGATCCCATTGAAACTTGCCGGCTTCGATCTGCTTCGCGATCGCGCGCAGACCGCTCACGATCTTACCGGCTTCGACCTTGGTCAGGATACCGGCTTTCACCAGCCCCTGTGCGTGCGCAATTGAGCCGGCGATGTCCTGTCGCCAGAGCCGATGATCAAAGCTGATGCTTTCGGAGAATTGCTTGACCGCCTCAGCGGGACCCGCTGAGAACCGTCCACCCCAGGTTCGTTGACTCGCGTTTTTCATCTGCTGACTTGCGGCGGACGCTATAACGAATCATGGCGCAGGTCGAGCGGTTTGTTGTAGAGTCGGCGCCCATGCAACGACACCGCTTTCACGCGATCCTTTTCGATTTGGACGGCACCCTGGCCGACACGTTGGGCGACCTCGCCAACGCGGTAAACCATGCCCTTGCCACCCTCGGGCTGCCAACGCATCCGCGGGATAGTTACCGGCAGATGGTGGGCGACGGGGCGCGCACGTTGATCGAGCGCGCATTACCACCGGCGCAGCACAACCTCGCCGAGAAAGCGCTGGCATTGATGCGGGCACACTACGACGACGAGCATTGTTTTGACGAGACGACTCTGTACCCGGGCATCACGGAACTTATCGCTGAATTGCGCACGCGCGGGCATTTGC
>JBFZFE010000241.1:0-8211 GCA_041306525.1 Verrucomicrobiota bacterium
GTGTTGTCTGGATACAGGGTGTTGGTCACGTCGCCGCGCCAGTTGCGTTGGTACCGGGTGACGCCTCCGGCGGCGTTGGTGACAAAGGCCTTGCGGCCATAGACGTCATATCCATAGGACTCCACCACCCCGGTGGCATCCGTTTTGCGGATCAGTCGGCCCAAGGCGTCATATTCCCGGGTCTCGGGACCTCCCCCTCCACAGCAATCCGACTTTTCAAGAACTTGGCCATATTGGTTGCGAACGAAGCTCTGTTCGCGCCCATTCGGCTTGACTACGATTACCAGCCGATTGCTGCTGTCATATTGGTATGAAGTTTCACGGCCGGCCCTGTCCGTCTTTGAGGCGACATAGGCTGGATAGTCGTTGTCCGTATACGTTTTCGTGCGCACCCCGAACTGGTTGCTGACGCTGGTGGTCGCCCCGAATTCAGATGTGAGTGAATAGTGGTTGGTCACGCCCCGGGCATTCACGAACGTGGACATCATGCCAAAGCCCATGAAATGTTCGCGCCGCGTGACATAGCCCGCGCCATTGGTCACGACGGCAACCCGGCCCTGGTTCGTGGTCGGGTAATAGAGAGCCTTGCTGGTGCCATCGCCATTCTGGATGATGCGCGTACCGGGCTCCAAGGGATCGAAAACCAAACGGGAAATCAGGTTGCTTGTCGCCAGATTCCGCTCCTCGCAAATCATCCCGGAAACACCGACAGGCCCCGCATTGGTGTCGTCCTGGCGTTGGTAGGAATAGGCCACCTGCGCTCCAGCACCTGATTTCATGGCATCATCCGCAGAGGTTAGCATGGGACGCCAGTATTTGCCGGTTGCCGGCGGGTCGTAGGTGTAATAGGCGCTGGCGCCATCCCCGTAATCCACTTGCTCAAGGCAAGCGTGCGCAATGCCGTCCACGGCCATCTGGCCATAGTGATACATAACTTCTCGGCTATCGCTGCCGCCCACGCGCGTCAGCAACTCCCAACCGACATAAAGCACGGAATTGTCGGAATTGAACGTGTTGTAATAGGGATTGTTGGTATCGGCCTGCCATGTACTGCCGTTCAGCACGAACTTGTATTCGTGCGTTCCCGCCGCCAATGAAACCGCCCCCGTCCAGACACCATCCGGCCGTTTAGTCATGGGATTGGCCGTTGTATTCCAGCCGTTGAAGGTTCCCGCCACGCTCACGGATGTGGCCGCGGGTGCCGACCAGGCAAAGGCAACCGACCCAGTCTGAATGAAGTTGGTCGGCGTGGCGTATTCCAATTCCAGCCAATGATTCGTCAGCGGATCCGATACCCGCGTTAGCCGCGCCTGGCCATCATGTTCGAAGGCATAGAAATTCTCGTGTCGGTCATAGAAGCCCTGCATGGCATATACGCCATTGGTTCCCCGATAAAAGGCGTAACGGGTTCCATCCAGCTGCATCAGATAGAACTGATTGGTGTCCGCTGCGGAACGCAATACGCGCTCCTTTGTCTTGGCCCGGGCCGTGAAATACATTGCGCTTGGGCTGTTCAGGGCGAATTGCTTCTGAAAACCGCCAGGCTCGTTGACGACCAGGATCGGCCCGCCATTCTGCCAAATCGGCAGCCCGTTGGTATCCACCTGTTCCACGATGTTCCAATAATAGGAATGCCGCCAATTGCCGCCCGATCCCAATGGCGTGGGAATGCCGCCGATCCATCGGCTGGTGGTTGTGCGCTTGAAGGCGAGTTTTTGAACGCCTACTCCGTCGGCCAGTTCCAAATCATTGATGGTGCGCCGAACATTGCCTGAATACGCCCGGAAACGATTTTCTCCGCCGTCCTCTTCGTCGCATTCGGGGTCGTCGTCATCATCGTCATCATCGTCGTCGCAACACGCGCTGTCTGGTTCCTCCTCGCAACACACTTCGTCGCAATCTTCGTCCCCATCACCGTCATCGTCGCCGTCATCGCCGTCGCCGTCATCCTCGTCGCAATCATCATCATCATCGTCGTCGTCGTCGTTCCCGCAGGTATCGCCGGAATCGTCATCGCCATCATCATCCGCCCATACAGGCGCGGGCATTAGCGCCCAGCCCAAGAACAAGCCCAGCAACAAGGCCCACAGAAACCATTGGCGATTCGTCTTCCAATTGACATTGCTTTTGTTCATTTCTTCGCCTTCCATTTTACAGCCCTGCCGGGATGTTCTTCGCCGATTCATCCGCCACCCAGAAACACAACACGGTTTCATCCATGCCACAACGTGCCACGACCTGACATTTCCCCGGCTGTCGATTGGCTACATACCGAAGTTGGATCTCCCCTTGTTCGTCAACCCTGACCAACTGGCTGAGTTGGCCATCCTCCAAACGCCCTCCGTCCACAACCTCCAACGCCACTGTCGCGCCCGGGATCGCTTTGGGCCATTTCAATGTAGCCGATATTAGGGCACCGGGTACCACATGGACTAATGCCATCTGCCCATGCTGATTACCAGGCGCGATCACCCGACCATCGATTTCATACCGGGCTTCAGCCCAGCCCATTTGCGGAGCAGGCGGCGCTGGAAACTGCACCGGGATCGGCGGCGAATTCAGCGGTTCCCCAGCCTTACGCCTTACCGATTCCGGCTGTGTCATCTTGACTTTGTCCGGCTTGTTCGCCAGAGGGGCGGCGACAACTTCTCCAGACGCGGCAAGCACAATAGGTGGCTGAATTTCATTATTGGACGGCGATAAATTGGCTATCGTCGAAGATTTGTCCTGCCGAATCCAGACCCCTGCCGCCATCAAGATAACTATGAACAATACAATCAGAAACAACCATTTTGCTTTCATCACGCCCGCCATCCTTGAGACAACGCCTTATGCAATGTCTGCACCATCGCCAGAATCCAACATTCATCCGTTCGCATATTGCTCGCTTGACTCACCATTTCCTCAACCTTCAACGCCAGTGCCCGGTAACCCATTCCCATTGACTCCTGCCATAATCCCATCTCCAGTGCGCCTTCACCCACATAGTGGCGCCTAGTGGCTTTAGCGTTTTGAGATTCTGAAGCCTATCAAGCGGCTTGGGAGGCTTGGGGGGATGTATTTTCTTCGGTTTCCATGGATTGTATGCGTTCATATGTAGCCCCCCGCATATTGCACGTTCATATCTCTTGTCCGTCCTGCGGCCACAAGATCACGATTTCAGGCCAGGGGTCGGCCACCAGCGGATTCGTGAAAAACACGTTCACTTCGTTTCCGTCAGTCAGGCCATCGTTGTCGGTGTCGGCCACTCTTGGCTCTGTCTCCGCCTGGAATTCCGCTAGATTGGACAGACCGTCGGAATCCTCATCGGCATAGGTCTCGCAGAGTGCGGCAACTTCCTGGGTGCCCATAGCCCAGTTGTAGAAACGGACGTCGTCAATGGCTCCCTGCCAATGGGATTCCCCTGCATTTACATGGCCCCGTCCGATCCAGAGTTGGGGATTGCTCTGCGGTGCGAACACGGCCGATTTGGACTGGGCAAGAACGCCATCCACATAGAGCTTCATGGTCGTCCCCGTATAAGTTCCCACAATATGTACCCACCTGCCGACATATAAAGTCTTCCAAGCCGCTTGGTAGCAGCCATCGTAATTGGTGCTGCATCCGACATAATAACATGCGCTATTGTAGTTGGTATCAACTCTCAAAGAGTATCCTGTGATATAGCCGTTGGTCGAATTCCAGCCCGAATCTGAGAACACTGTCCCCCACCGCTTGTTCATACCTGCATCCTGGAACACCCAGGCGCTGACGCTGAAGGGGGCCTGGGTAACAACCGAACCGCTCTGGTTCGTTGGGATGGCCACATAATCGTCGCTCCCATCGAACCATAGGGCATAGTCATTGCTTCCGCCGGTATAGCCCCGGATCCAATTGGTCGTCGAGGCGTTGAAGAGAACTCCAGTGTAGGAACTGGACACCGTGTTGCTGATCGCGACCCCCGCGCCCTCGTCGAACAGGTACCAAGCAACCAATGGCCCGGTTATCCCGGACATGGCATTGAAGTCGTTCTCCATCTCCCACCCGTCCGGCATCCCGTCTCTGTCCGTATCAGCGAGCAACGGATCCGTGCCAATATCAATTATCTCTTCGCCGTCTGAAAGGCCGTCCCCGTCCGTGTCGAGAACAAGCGGATCTGTGCCATAGCCATTCACCTCGTCTCCGTCACCTAGATCGTCTTCATCCGTATCAGCCAGACTAGGATTAGTATGATAAACGAACTTCTCCGCCCCATCCGTCAATCCGTCCTCGTCGAAGTCCGCCCTGTTCGCAAGGCCATAGAAGCGTATTCGGTCATTGCTGGAAATGTTCGCGTCCTCCCAAACCCCCACGCCATTTGCCAGCGCCAGATTGGTTGTACGGTTTGTCCACGCGCTCTCCAACCCATTGAACATCGGCGAAATCGGCGTCCAGAGGGTATTGGTGTCCGTAACAACATTGGACTCCTCGTTGGTCCAGGTAATCACCACCACGGTAGAAGTATGGAGCACCGTATAGGAAAACACTTCGGCCACGTCCGCCCCATTAGTCACAGTCAGCTGCATGTTCCCGTTGGTCAATTTTTGGATGTTGGCGAACCCAAATTCGTTTGTTTCAAGGCTCTTCATGGCGAAGCCCCCCGGCTTGGGAGTCTTGGATTTGGTGGAGGCAGACGCGATGGATTCGTCAACCCGGCTCTCGGTGTACAGGTACGGCTCGACATCCTCCGAAGGCAACAGGTCCAGTTGCAAAGTCACCCGGGCTGGATCGGCGTCCTCGGACCAAGTGCGGGATTTCCCATCAGCAGGAATGGTCGCGATAAGTTTCCCTTCCGCATTATAGAGCAGCGTCTCTCGGGTCTTAGGGTCCAGCACAAGCGAGAGAGGATAGATTGCCACGCTGTTCTTGTCTTCCCCCAACAGGCCATCCAGGAAGTCTACTGCAAAGTTGGTGGAAACAAATGGGGCTACAGGCGGAAACATCGGCTGAATCCAAGAAACTCCTGGAGGCGTGATGAGGTTGAAGTACTCCCGCTGGATCTCCGCCCCTTCCGCCAAATCTTGGACATCCAGGGCCTCGTTGGCCATGAAGTCCGCATAGGACTCCTCGGAAACCTTTGCGATCTTGTCTTGCGCACTTGATGCAAGCACCAGTGCAACACACCCCAAAACACAAAACACAATCCCACCAACCCATTGCCGACCCTTCATACCCACCATCCTTTCGGCTTCCCCAGCAATTGCGCCCCTGAGGTTGGACCGAGTCTATGTGACTTTCGATTAGCCGTTAAGTTAAATTCTTGTTATCCCCTTGCAGTCAAATGGTTGCCAACACGTTCTTTGTCGAGCGTTTTTCCTGCGGATATATATTTGAGCGTTGGGCATCGCGCTTGAGCGTGCAAGGACTTCATGTCCGAACGGATTCCCGAAATCACGCCAACTGGTTTGAACCACATGGTTCAAATCGCATACATTCTAACACCGGTGTCAGGATCTGACTTTATTGACACCATGTTTCCACGCCGCTATTCTTCGAATCAGCCAGTTCGGACGTTTATCAACTATTGGGACTGACGGCTGTTGACAATAATTACGGAGGAGAAACTATGGCCAAACCACAAGACCGCATAGTGTATAAAGACTCAGATGGTGAATGGAAGAATAAGCGAAACGATGCCGACCGCGCTTCTAGCAGTCACCGAACTCAGAGTGAAGCGGAAGAAGCCGCTAGGAGTATGCTTAAGAACCAAGGCGGCGGGGAGTTAACCACCAAGGGGCTGGACGGAAAGATTCGGAGTAAAGATACAATCGCCCCAGGGAACGACCCCTATCCGCCTCGCGATAAAGAACATTGATTCGGCGTCACAACCTCATGCTCTCCGATACTTTCGCGACGTATAAAGTATCGGCCTGTTGGAGTATATTATCTGCCCATGAAAGACATGGATGTTCCTGATCACAAGGAACTGCTTGTCCTGAACGCATATGCACTCATCGGACATGCCGCATCAAGTTTTGCAACGCTTGAATTTCGACTCCAATTTCTTCTCGGTATGCTCGTCACCGGGAAAGTCATATCCCCTGAAGTCGCAATTCTCGCAGGCAACAAGACGTTTGCTGAAAAAATCCGAGTCTTAAAGGAAATGGCCATCCTTCGCATACCTAAAAGCTCCCCATTACGGGGCCGAGTCACGACGCTAGTGAATCAACTGGAAGCACTGCGTAATACCAGAAACAAGTTTATCCACGGATTTTGGCTTGTTAACTATCCATTGGTGGCGACAACTGGCGGGGTGACATGCTCCGATCCAAAATGGCGTTTCAACGAAAAGACGGAAGAGTGGAAGTCCATGGGTAGCGAATCTATTTCCCTTAAACATCTTGAGACAACGAGCCGTACAATAGGTCGCGAAATTGATGAGATCCAAGCCATCACGAAGGCATTGGAGAGTGAACGGAAGCAGGAAAAGGAACCGTGACGTTCGATAAAAAGAGAACTCAATGAGCTTTTCAGCAGACAGGCTTCGCCGAGTAAACGACGATGCCGCTCGACTTCAAGAGCAGATAGCTCGGGAATCAGAACAAGAGGCCCGTGCATCTGAGCGCATTGCTCGCGCCACAGACAATCTATCTCGCGCCTCCTCAGCCTCAACCGCTCAACATTATCAGCGCGAAATTCAGAACCAACAACGAGAAGTTGCTCGTCATCAAACTGCAAGAGCACGACTCAGCTCTGCTCTAGCACATAAGCAGCGAGATATTGCGACTTGTCAGCGGGACCTACTCCGCGAACAACAAGAAGAATCGAAACGAACCGCCGAGCTAATTAGACAGCTTCAGGAACAAACTCGCGCCCAGCAGATGCAAATTACGCAGACGAGTCTTGAGGCAATTGCAGAAGCCCCTC
Organism: Verrucomicrobiota bacterium; assembly: GCA_041306525.1. Taxonomy (GTDB): domain Bacteria; phylum Verrucomicrobiota; class Verrucomicrobiia; order Palsa-1439; family Palsa-1439; genus JBFZFE01. The sequence continues at coordinate 6,886 of JBFZFE010000241.1, forward strand.
CATCCGCCGCACACGATGCCTTTATCTCGCATGCCTCCGAAGACAAGCCCGATTTAGTACGGCCCCTAGCCGAAGCGCTCACGGCAAAAGGCCTTAGAATATGGTACGACGAGTTTCAACTAACCGTTGGCGATAGCCTCCGGCGCTCTATTGATAAAGGGCTCGTCGGCTCCCGATTCGGAATAGTAGTCTTATCACCCGACTTTTTCGCAAAGAACTGGCCCCAATATGAACTAGATGGCCTTGTCGCCAAAGAGAATGAAGGCAAAAAGGTTATTCTCCCCCTATGGCATCGAATCTCAAAAAACGATGTTATGAAATACAGCCCATCGCTAGCTGATCGAGTTGCCCTTAATACGGCAATGTTCACAATCCAAGAACTCGCGGACAAATTGGCGGAAGTCCTGAATGGAAAAGAATGAGCGAACCATCGGCTGCAGGATTCGGCCCACAAGTTGTCGCTAAGCAATGGCCCTTGCGCGACGCAATCGCTATCCTTGTAGTCCATGCGTCGCGCATGCGCCGTGAAGTTGAACGATAAGAGGAGATAAACTATGATACCGGAGCCAATACCATTTCTCGCCAACATTGCGCTCGTCGCTCGCGCAGACGGCATCCTATCAGCATCAGAACTTGGCCAGCTTGACGCGATCCGAAAAGAGTATGGATTCAAGAAGTCTGACTTCAACGCCGCCTTGCGACTTGCAGAAGGAGTGACTCATAAACTTACGCCAATCGGCACATTTGCCGACCAGGTGAAAAACCTAGAACTCATCATTCGAGTTGCCCATGCCGACAATGATTTAGATGCGATTGAAACACAGCTGATCGCCGATTTTTGTCATGTAATCGGCATCAATCAAGAACAGCTAGACAGGCTGGTAAAGGACGTGATTTCTACGCTGAAGCCGGCCGACAAGCTGTGTCCCTCATGTGGTGTTGAAAACGCTTCCGAAGCAAAATTCTGCCAGAAATGCGGTTCGCCCCTTGAGCCCACCGCGACCGATGTAAAAGTCCAGTTTGACATTCCGCCTAAAGGAATTTCTATCGAGTTCGCGGAGTCAACGGCGACCGGCTACCCTCGCGCACTTGAGATTGCACAACAATCCAACGGCTATCAATCTTGTGTCAAGGGAAAGAAAACTTGGCATATGGCGTATTACGCCTCGGGTACACTATCTGAAGCCTTGCCGCTTGCCGACTGTCTGTCAGGCATGCGTAATTGCATCCTCTATATTGATGGGAAAGAACAGTCTTGGGGCGAAGTATTTGGATTTGCATGGTGTGCCTCACAGCACGACACTGCTTATCGTCCGGTTGAATATT